>CAYPMJ010000016.1:0-23641 GCA_964411785.1 uncultured Oscillospiraceae bacterium | reverse complement strand
ATTACCGTCACGCGCCCGTCTGTGCGGATACTCCACGCAAGCTGCCCGTAACCGACATCCACCGCATAAACTCTCCGCGCACCGCGCTTAAGCATACAGTCCGTGAAGCCGCCGGTGGAGGCTCCGCAGTCAAGACAGACTCTGCCCTCAACACTGCCTCCGAAATAATCCAGCGCCCGCTCCAGCTTCAGCCCCCCGCGGCTCACATATTTAAGTCCCCCGCGCACCTCAGGTTCGCAATCGGCCGCGTATTGCGTCCCAGGCTTCTCAGCCCGGACACCGTTTACGTAAACACGGCCCTCCATCACCAGCGCTCTTGCCCTCTCGCGGCTCTCTGAGAGGCCTCTCTCAACAAGGAGCACGTCCAATCTCATTTTCTCCATTTTCAGTTCCTCTCAGCTGAAAAAATGACAGAATACTCTCCGCTGTGCTGTCCGCGTCCACCCCGCAGAGCTTCCTGAGCTCCTCCACGGTCCCGTGGGGGATGAACCGATCGCCCAGATTCTTAAGGACGAGCTTCTCCGGGACATGGCCCAGCCGGCAGAGCGCAGCGGCAAGCCGCTCCCCCACGCATCCCCTGGCCGCGCACTCCTCCAGAACCATAAGCCCGCCTGTCTTCGCCACGGACCTGACAACCGCGTCGATGTCTAGCGGCTTTATCCGCCCAAGCTCCAGCACCTCAACTGAGACTCCGCGCTCACCGCACCTTTCCGCCGCCTTAAGCGCAGTGTTCACCATTATTCCGTATGAGACTACAGTGAAATCCTTTCCCTCTCTGATCGTCCTTGACGCGTCGCAGCCCCCCATGGTGTAGACCCCTTCGCCGCCCCGCGGGTAGCGCACCGCAACCGGCCCCTCAACAGACCGCACCGCATAGTCCAGCATATCCCGAAGCTCCGCAAAGCTTGCGGGTGAATACACCGTCATATTCGGCACAGAGCAGAGATACGATACGTCAAATATTCCCTGATGAGTGGCTCCGTCGCTGCCAACCAGCCCGGCCCTGTCGACGGCCAGAACCACATGCTCCCTCAGCAGCGCCACATCCTGAAAGAGCATGTCGTAGCCCCGCTGGAGGAAGGTGGAGTAGACGGCGAAAACCGGTATCATCCCACCGTGAGCCGCCCCTCCCGCCATTGATACGGCGTGTCCCTCCGCTATTCCCACGTCAAAGAAGCGGTCGGGAAAACGCGAGGCAAACTCCGAAAGGCCTGTCCCTGAGCGCATCGCGGCTGTGATGGCGATGACTTTGTCATTCTCCTCCGCAAGCTTCACAAGCTTCTCCCCGAATACTGCGGAGAAGTCTGTGTCTGCCGGACGAACCTCACCTGTAGTCACATCAAAGCCCGGGACGCCATGGAACGCGTCCGGGTTCTGCTCCGCCGGAGCATACCCCTTGCCCTTCTTCGTGATGACATGCACCAGCACAGGGCCTTTATTGTCACGGGCAATCTTCAGGGCCGACGTGAGCTGCTTCAGGTTGTGTCCATCCACAGGGCCGAGGTACGTGAAGCCCATGTCCTCAAACATGCTGCAATGGAAGACAGCCTCCTTGACAGTCTGCTTCAGTCTGTGGGTGATGCGGTAGAGCCACCGCCCCACCGCAGTGCGCTTGGTGGCACGGCGGTAGAGATTTTTAAATGTGATGTACCCCCGCTTCATCCGCTCCCTGGCAAGGTAGTGCGCAAGGCCCCCCACATTTCTGGTTATGGACATGGCGTTGTCATTTAAAATGACAATAAGCGGCTCCCCGCTGCCCCCCGCGTCGCAGAGCCCCTCATACGCAAGTCCCCCGGTGAGCGCGCCATCCCCCACAAGGGCAATGACCGCATAGTCCCCGCCATTGAGCGTCCTGGCCCTGGCAAGGCCCAGCGCCGTGGATATGGCCGAGGAGGCATGCCCCGCCACGAATGCGTCATCATGGCTCTCCCCAGGACTTGGAAAGCCGGAGATGCCGCCGAATGTCCTGAGAGTGGAGAACCGATCCCGCCGGCCTGTCAGCAGCTTGTGAACATAGCTCTGGTGGCCGACATCGAAAACAAGTCTGTCACGCGATGTGTCAAACACCCGGTGAATTGCGACGGTGAGCTCCACCACGCCAAGGTTTGAGGCCACATGGCCTCCCCTTACGGCAGTCGTGCTCACAATCGTTTCGCGAAGCTCCTGACAGAGCTCCGCAAGCTCGCTCTCGTCAAGACGGCGCACGTCCATGGACGAGTTCACTTTCTCTAAAATACCCACAGAAGCTCCTTATATTAAGCGCTCACTTCTTTTTGCCCCGTGAAAATACTGACAGCAGCTTCCCCGCGGCAAGGACAATCTGAGTATCATTTTTTATGGCTATCGACTTTCCTATTGCCTTTCCGCCTATGGTGAGCCCCGCCACTGCACCGGTCACCAGAAGCTGTACGAAGACGCTGCCAACATTGAAGTCCTTCACAAGATTTGCGGATATGGTTGCGCCCGTCGCGCCGCTGATGATGCCGGAAATATCGCCCACCACGTCGTTGCATATGCTGGCGACTCGTTCCGATTTACGCAAAAGGCGCAGAGCCTCCCCGGCTCCGCGCAGTTTTCTTGACGCCATGGAGTGAAACGGCGTCTCAGTGGCCGACGTCACCGCAACGCCAACAACGTCGAACGCAATACCAATGGCTATGAAGATAATAAGCAGGGCAAAAGCCACTATATACCCCGCGCCATCCAATATCTCCGACGACACCAGAGAGAACACCATCGACATTGTGACGCTGATAAGGACTATCTTTATTATCCAGCTGATGTTAGTTCCATGTTTCATAAAAGCCGTGCTGTTCGCACAAAAACCTCCCTGTCACGGCAGATGCTTCTCTCCTCTTCAAAAAAAGGCGGCAGCGAACAGGGTAAATCTTACGGCTTAGGTGCGGGTTGGTTTTCCCCCGGCGCTGCCCCCCGTTGCCGTGAGGGCGGTTTCCCTTTGAAGCCCCGTCCGAAGCGTCACCGCGTCCGTGACCCGATTGCCACTCAGTCCGCACTGCAATCCCCTGTCCGCCCCTTTGGGACAGCCTAGATGTTTTCCATAACGAAGAATTCCAACTCTTTAGCCTCTTTTGCAGGAATTATTTCAGGAGGATATCACACCTCCCCCTGGCCGGGGAGAGGGGTGCGTAGCTCCCCCATCCGCAAGCCCCACTCAAGGCAGGCTACTCTGCACACAGCGCGTGCCATGGGCACGTTATTCTCACCGCATTGCAGGTTTAACCCCCGGTCCGTAGGCGGATCGCTGACCACTAGGGAGTACGTCCGTCCACAGCTCCGGGTCTCCACACCTGCAGGGTCGAGGCCCCCATGCCATTGGAGGTCGCCCTACAGATGCAGGCGCAAAAAGCGCCTCCCTCCAGCACCCACCCAGAACTGGGCGTTCCAAGCAGACACAAGAGGCTTCATCGATATGCCCTTCAAAGGATTTTTAGGCCCTTCCTGGGAGTTGGCACCCCGACTAGGATACTGCGCCGCCCTGTGCTCCCCGAAGGGGAGAGAGGCACAGGCAAGCAGCATACACGCTGCAATTGTCCGCGCACCGCATGCGCGGGTCTTATCGAGGTTTAAAAAACCATGCAATTATTTTAACAGGTTTACTGAATCTTTTCAACAATTTCTTCCTGTTTTTCCGGAGATTTTTTATACTTCACGTCCCGCAAGGCGAAACGCCAGTTCCTCAAGAAATGATACGTCGGCGTCGCTTTTATCCTTAAGCTTCTCCAGCGCGTTCACCGCCGCGTCTGTATATTCATCCACAAGCTTACCGCACGCGTCGAGCCCCAGCAGCGCGGCCAGAGTTTTCTTATTCCTCGCCGCGTCCGTCCCCGTGTCCTTCCCGAGCTTATCCCTGGTGGCCGTCATATCCAGCATGTCGTCACGCAGCTGGAACGCCGTGCCCAGCGCAATGCCGTAAGATTGCGCGGCTCTCCTTGTCATCTCATCCGGCAGACCGGAAAAGACACCCATGAGACACGCCGCCTTGAAAAGCTCCGCTGTCTTCATGGAATACATCTTCAGCAGCTCAGCTGTGCAAAGCTCGCGGCCCTCCCCCTCCATGTCCATGAGCTGCCCGCCGCATATGCCGTCGGAGCTGGCCGCCTCCGCCAATGCTCCCGCACAGTCTGCAATCTGCATACTGCCGAGTTTGGAGCGGCAGATCGTTCTGAACGCCTCGGCCTGGAGCGCGTCGCCGGCCAGTACAGCAGTCATCTCCCCGTACACTCTGTGGTTCGTTGGCCTGCCCCGGCGATAGCTGTCGTCGTCCATGCACGGGAGATCGTCGTGAATCAGCGAGTAGGTGTGCAGAAGCTCCACCGCGCACGCCATCTCAAGAGCCCGCTCGGGCTCTCCCCCCGCAAGGCGCGCAAACTCAAGAGTCATAATGGGTCTTAGCCTTTTGCCCCCGGCCATGACGCTGTATCGCATGGACTCCCTCAGCTTATTGCCTGATACGTCCTCGGGCGGAAACATGCTGTCCAGCCGCTGCTCCACCAGATCCTTATAGCTCTCATACCGCTCCTCAAAGGTCATGTCTGCTCCTCCGACTGGAACGGCGTCTCCACTGGCTCTCCGTCCGGCCCTCTCTGGAGCTTTACCACACGCTGCTCCGCGGCGTCCAGCTTTTCGGACAGGCGTCTTGTCAGAGCCGCTCCCTCCTCAAACAGCGACAGCGCCTCGTCAAGCGCTCTGTCCCCCTTCTCAAGGGCTCGGACTATCTCGTCAAGACGCCTCAGCTCATCCTCAAAGGTCTGCTGCTTTTCCTCTTTCATAGGCGTTTAATCCTCCCGCTTCCTGTTCATCAATCCGGCGCAGCGCAAGAGCTGCCCTTATATGGCGCGGCAGCCCCGAGGCTGCTACTTTGCCACGCATTTAAGCTCATCCCTCTGAAAGGTCAGGGTAAGCTCATCTCCGGGTGACACCTGCGCTGCCGAGCGCACCACCGCTCCGTCGGCTGCCCTTGCTATGGCGTAGCCCCGTCCCAGAACCTTGAGCGGGCTCAGCGCGTCCAGCTTCGCCGCAAGCGCTCCGAATCTCTCTCTCCCCGCGGACACGGCCAGCACAGCTGCTGACGCCATCCGTGCGGACAGATGGTCAAGCTCCTGTCTTCTGTCGTCCAGGTAGTTGCGTGGATCCTGCAGAACCCGCTTCCCGCTTATTGCCGTGAGCTTCTCCCTGTAAATCGTGAGCTGTCTGTCCATGGCGCGAAAGGCACGCTGCCCCAGGACATGGACAGTCTCAAGCATCTCCGTCTGATCCGGCGCACAGAGCTCCGCGCCGTTTGACGGAGTCGCAGCGCGCAGATCCGCCACGAAATCGGCTATCGTCACATCCGGCTCATGGCCGACGGCGGAGATCACCGGTATGGCGGAGTCATATATGGCCCGCGCCACACGCTCATCATTGAACGCCCAGAGATCCTCAATGCTCCCTCCGCCTCGCCCGACTATCAGCACGTCAGCCACGTCATACATGTTGGCGTAGCGTATGGCCGCCGCAAGCTCCGGCGGAGCCTCCTCGCCCTGAACGCGCACTGGCAGCAGCACCACCTTGCCCATCGGCCAGCGCTTCCTCAGCACACGGATTATATCATGCACTGCCGCTCCGGCCGACGAGGTGACAACCCCTATCCTCTCCGGATAGAGAGGTATCTGCCTTTTGTGAGACTCATCAAAAAGGCCCTCCTTGAACAGCTTTTCCTTCAGCTGCTCAAAGGCTATCTGAAGCTCGCCTGCGCCGTCCGGCGCAAGGCCGCTGACATAGAGCTGGTACACCCCGTCGCGCGGGTACACATCAATTCTTCCGAAGGCCACCACCCGCATACCGCTCTCCGGGCGAAACCTGAGCTTTGCGGCGCTGCCCCGGAACATCACGCACTTAAGCGACCCGCCCTCGTCCTTCATTGTGAAGTAGTGATGTCCCGACGGGTAAACCTTATAATTTGACAGCTCGCCGCGCACATAGATGTTGAGGAGTCTGCTGTCCGCGTTAAGCATGTCCTTTATTATTCCGTTAAGCTCCGACACTGTGTAGACAGTCCCGCGCTCCTCCCCGCGCTCTTCAAGCCCCGTCATGCGTTCTCGCCTCCACTGCCGCCCGCATAGTGAGTATAGCCACGCCCATGGCATTGTCCGTGGAAAACTCAGGGCCGGCGAATATTCCCTCCGGTGTGTTCTCCCTCAAAAGCGTGTTGGACGACACTCCGCCTGAGTACAGCACCGGAAGATCCCCATAGATCCGCTTTGCGGCCTCGGTCGCGGCATGGACAGCGCAGCAAAGCGAGGCGAGGACAAAATACGCCGTGTCCTCAGGCGTCTCGCCGGCCTCCACAGCTCTTAGCAGCTTGTGCTCCACACCGGAGAGTGAAAAGCGGGTGCCGTCCATCTTCGGCCTGTAGCAGTCCCTCAGGTGCGCGGTCCTTGACAGTCTGTCAAGCTCCTTCCCGGCCGGGAACGGGAGCCCCAATGCCTTTCCTGCCCTGTCAATAAGCTGTCCAGCCGACACATCCGTAGTGCCTCCGACTATCTCGCACCGCACTGCCGGCGGCTCCGGGCGAACAAGCAGAAGCTCGGTGGTGCCTCCTGAGAGGTGCCACGCCAGATGCTCTGTCTCCAGAAGGTCTGATCTGCCGGCTGACCACGCGGCAGACGCTATATGCCCCTGCTGGTGCGAGAAGCCAAAGTACGAAACGCCCATCGCCGCCGCGCACACCCTGGCTGCCGACACACCCGCCAGGAAGCACGGCATGTAGGACCCCTCCGTCTCCCTGGGCGTCTCCGATGCGCCGACGGCGATCACCTTCCCATCCGCCGGCAGCAGCCTCGCCGCCAGCTCCGGCAGTCTTCTCACATGGGAGAAAAGCGCCTCCGACTGGCGCAGCCCCAGCTCCCCCGGTCGGACATCCAGCAGCTTTCCGACGTTTTCCCCGGTGGTCCCGTCGAAAACAGCGCACGACGTGGTGTAGTTGCTTGTATCAAACGCCAGCGCCAGCTCCCTCATGTCTGAAGCTCCCCCCTGGCAAAGGAGCCCAGGATGCCGTTCACAAAGGACACCGTCTCCGGCTCGTCATAGTGCTTGGCTATCTCCACTGCCTCGTTGACAGCAACGCCGGTGGGGACGTCCGGCATATAGAGCAGCTCATACATGCACGTCTTAAGTACTGCCAGCGCCGTCCTTGAAATACGCCCGAAGCTCCAGCCCCTGGCGTACTTCTCCACATATCCGTCCAGCTCCGCTGAGTGCTCCCCGATGCCCGACACAAGCTCCCTTATATATTCCTTCTGACGCTCGTCCGGGTATGAGCCAAAAAGCTTGTCTTCCTCCGAAAGAGTGTCATAATACTCCAACTCAAAGAAGCTGTCCAGGACCTCCCCTGCAGAGCACTCCTTCGAGGATACCTCGTAGCACAGCCTGACCGCTATCTCTCTTGCCTCAGTTCTCGTCATTCCGGGGGGACTCACTTTCCCCTGTCCAGTGCAACGCCGGTCACGTGGACATTCACCTCGGAGACCGAGAAGCCTGTCATGGACTCGATGTTCGACGCAACAGCCTCCTGCACCTTCATCGCTGTGCCGCTGACCGACACGCCCATCTTCGCCACGATCCATATATCCACCACTATTACCTCGTCCTCAACAATGAGCCGCACTCCCCTGAGGGATGAGCGCTTCCCCAGACTCTCCTTTCCGGCGGCGGTGGAGAGTGAACAGACGCCCTCCGTATCCAGAGCCGCGTTGGCGGCTATGACCGCTATCACCTCCTCTGAGATGTTGACGCTACCCTTTTCATCCGGGTGGGTTACATAATCCTTGTAATTCTCTCCCATAAAAGCAACGCTCCAGACGCTGAAAAAATCAGGCCGCGGGCCAGAACATGATTTCCTGCCGGCAGTCCCGTTATATGCTATAATACCACAAGCCTTCAGAAAAGAAAAGATGTTTTTTCTTTCTCCCGGCTTTATGCTTTTAGCTTTGTCTGACCTCGGGCGGATGTCCTGCCCACATCCCGCTTAAGTATGCGCCTGGACGAGCCGCTTTTGCTTTTCCATAGATTTTTCTCAGACTCTAACGCTAATCCATAGCATAAGTGTCAGCGTCTCTTTATTGATGTGCCGCTTATCCATATAATTAACATAAACACCAGAGAAGGGCATGGTAACAGTCATGATTGATTCACGAATAGGCAAACGCATGAAGCAGTGCCGCGAGCATCTCGGGCTCACGCAGGAGCAGTTTGCCGAGAAAACCGGGCTCACCACAAATTACATCTCCACGGTTGAGAGAGGAGCCTCTTTTCCCCGCTGCGAGAAGCTGATTCTCATTCTCAACGCCCTCGAGGTTCCAGCGGACGCGATCTTCTGTGATGTGCTCACCCACTCGTCTGATTACAGGGCCTCGGTTCTTTCAGAGGAGCTCGCCTCTCTGACGCCTGAGGCGAGAAAACGTATCTTGCAGATGGTTGAGCTTATGATCCTCCAGGAAAAGGAAAACCAGGGCTGACCGGCTAAAAAGGATGGGCGTTCTCTCAATGCGGCGTGCCCTCAAAGCCGTGATCACAAGGGAGCATAAGTGTCGGAAATTAATATAATAAGCGCAATTTAAAATTGCGCTTATTATAGTTTTTGTCTGTGGCTGTCCCGATATGTCCCGGCGGGGCAGCGTCACTTTGTAATCAAAGCAGATGCTGATCGCTTTCATTATTTGCTTTAAATTGCACGGGAGTATCAGCAGCCTTCGCCAGCACTTATCTCCGCTTCCTCCAGTGTCTGCATCGAATCCCACAAGCCGCCCAGGCAATCAATGGTGGACAGGTACAGTTCGTATTTTTTATCATAAGCTCCTGCAAATTCTTCTCTTGGAAGAAATGACTCCCCCACACGGCACATATCCGCCTCTGCCTCTTCCAGGGAGGAGCCATTCACTGCTGCGGCGACGGCTATGGCGCAGCCAAAGGTCCCTGTCTCGTTTACATTCACAATCTCAACAGGAAGCTTCAGCACGTCAGCGAACATCTGTGCCCAGACTCTGCTCCGCGCGGCTCCGCCTGCAAGGCGCACAGCTCTTATCGGACGATTACGACCTGGTTCAAGCTTCTCCATGTGGTATCTATGGCTGAAGACAACACCCTCGTAGATGCTCCTCGCCATATGCGCTCTCGTGTACTCCATCCGCAGTCCGATAAATGAGCCTCTTGCATTGGGATGCACATTGGACCCCATAAGAAACGGCAGGAAAACGGGGACGGGCTCGCAAGGTGAGATGGCTTCAACCCATGAATTAATCTCGTCGTACACACTGACTCCATTCCGCCTCGCGGCTTCGGATGCCTCAGGCAGGAGCTGCCTTACAAACCACTCGAGATTGCCGGCTGAGGTCGGGCTTGATTCCTCCACGAGATAATATCCCGGCAGACAGAAAAGGCTGTTCATAATCATGTTGTCATCAACCACAGGCTGTCTGCATATATACTCGTTTATGGACCATGTACCGGCAATCATGCACAATGTGTCCTCATCCCTGATACCTGCCGCGAGAGCACAGGCGTCGATATCAAACATGCCGCCTGTAACAGGCGTCCCTGGCATGAGGCCGCATAGGGCCGCGGCCTCCTCGGTGATATAACCGCAGATTTCATCTGCGCGGCACAGCGGCGGGAGGGCCCCGCGGAGATCCTCTATTCCGAAAAGCTGAAGGAGTCTGTCGTCATAGGCGCGTGTGTAAAGATTTAACAGATTGGCACCGGAATAGTCCGTCATCTCCGCCCTGGCCTCCCCCGTCAGGCGGAAGCGCACATAATCCTTGCATTCAAATATCCACTTTATATTTTTGTAGACATGTGGCTCATGGTTCCGGATCCACGCCAGGAGCGCCGCTGGCTGGCAGGAAATGACGCGCTGGCAGGAAATGGCGTAGGCCTCCCGCTCCGTACCGTCAGCTCTCCAGGCGGATACGCGGCCGTAGGCGCGGTTATCCGCGGACATTATTCCATTTCTTGCCGGGCGGCCATCTCTGCCCCAGAGATAGAGGCCCTTCCCATGTCCGCACACTCCGACGCCCGCAACGCAGCTGCGGTCGACGCCGCTTTTTTCCAACACCCGCGAGATGACGCTGCAATTTGCGGCCCACATCTCCTCCATGTCCCGCTCAACGCGTCCGGGCCCTCGGAGAATCATACGGGTATCGACACGCTCAACGCATATCTCCTTCCCGCAGGAATCATACAATGCTGCCTTGGTGGTGGTGCCGCCGTTATCTATGCCAAGATAATATCTCATACGCTGTCTCTCCCAAGCTCGAATTGCCGCTGCATCCATGAAAGGGCGTCCCTGGCTGTCTGCACATCATCAGTCCCTGGAACATACCACATCTCCATGAGATATGGACCTTTATATCCCAGATGCTCAAGCTGTGCCAGACACCGCCTGAAGTCAACGTTCCCGCTTCCGAATGGGACGAACCTGAATTTTCCCGGGAAGCTGTCGGTTACGGCTATGGTGTCCTTGAGATGCACGGACACTATGCTGTGAATGCCCTGGCGCAGCTCGGCTTCAACATTGTTCTCCGGCCACGCGCTTAAATTGCCTATGTCCGGATAAACGTGGAACCACGGGGACTGTATCATCGCCTCATACGCCATGTGTTTGGAAATGGAGTTAATAAACTCGGTATCCATTATCTCCATAGCCAGCATGACCTGCCGCGTCGCCGCGCACTCTGCTGCCCAGTTCATGGCATTGCGAAAGAGTCGGCGGCTCTCCGGAGTGGATGGCTCATAGTAGACGTCATACCCGGCAAGCTGTATGACTCGTATTCCAGCCATCTGGCAGAAGCTGACAGCCTTACTAAGTATCTCATGCGCCTTACGCCTTTTTTCAGGGTCGCTGCTTCCGAAGGGAAACCGCCTGTGCGCGCTGAGGCACATGGTCTGCACCGGAATACCCGCGTCCAGACTGGCCCTTCTGAGCTTTTCAAGCTCCTCTCTTCCCCAGTCAAGGCGGGATATGCGTTCATCAGTTTCGTCAATGCTTATCTCCAGAAAATCAAAGCCGGCTCTCTTTGTCTTTTCGAAGAGCGTGTCCCAGTCCCCTGGTTCCAGAGCTTTTTCATAAAGGCCGACCATATGTTTTCCAATCATGTGTTACGTCTCCAGTTTTGACACGGGCCTGAAAAGGCACATGCACTCAAAGTCTCTCCAACCACTCGTCGCCGGCACACTGGTTGATTTCACAGTACCTGTCCCAGACGAAACCGAAGGGCAGAGTCTTTATCTCCTCCAGCAGCGCGAGACGTTTTGTGTAGTTGCCGGAATACTCGCATTCCCGCAGCATGGCGGTGGGCTCAAGGAGGGCCAGGAGCAGCGCCTTCTTTGCACTTCTGGCGCCTATTGCTGTGGCTGCGACCCTGTTTATGCTGCCGTCGAAATAATCAAGGCCTATATGTACCCTGTCTGTGGCCTCACATCGGACGATTTCCTCCATGATATGCCTCGTCTCCTCGTCAAGCGTAACCACGTGGTCGCTGTCCCAGCGCACCGGTCGGCTCACATGCAGCATGATCTCCTGGCCGAATGCGAGGTATGCGCTGAGCTTTGCAGCGATGGATTCCGTAGGGTGATAGTGGCCGGCATCAAGGCAGATTATAGCTTTTTTTTTGAGGCAGCAGTAACAGGTGTAAAAATCATGGGAACCGGTGGTATAGCTCTCCAGTCCCACGCCAAAGAGCTTGCTTTCAAGAGAATCCACATTGTACTTTGGATCGATGGGAGTTTCAAATATCTCATTCAGGCTTTGAATAAGCCGCGTTCTGGGGGAGAGGCTGTCTACATTCGTGTCCTTGTAGCCGTCGGGTATCCAGTGGTTTGTATAGCAGGTCTCCCCGGTTTCCCTTCCGAAGTACTCGCCTACCCTGCGGCACCGTCTGCCATGCTCAACCCAAAAGCTGCGTATTCCCTCGTCGGCGCTTGAGAGAGTAAAACCATTCTCTGATTTCGGGTGCGAAAAATATGTTGGATTAAAATCCAGCCCCACACCATGTTCTCTGGCAAATTCCACCCAGTGGCTGAAATGGTTCGGCTCTATCGCGTCGCGGTCAACAGAGCCCCCTTTGCTGTCAAGATAAATAGCGTGTGTAGCTACCTTCTTCCTGCCCGGGATTAGAGACAGAGCCTCTGACAGCTGGGAGAAATACTCATCCGGGGAGCCGGGCTTGCCTCTGGCGTTTCCAGTCGCCATGATGCCTCCGGTCATAGGTCCACCAGGATTCTCAAAGCCGGACAGGTCGTCTATCTGCCAGCAGTGCACAGATATCGGGATGTTGTCCATGGCCTCCAGAGCGGCGTCTGTATCAACGTTGTATGAGGCGTAGATTTCCTTAGCTGTCTCATAATTTTTTTCTGTATTTTTCATCCGGTTCACTCCCCAAAGGCAATTACTGACATGAGAGCCAGATTCTGCTGAGCAGTGTCCACGCGCGTACACTGGAGCACGACGGGAACACTGCTATGAAACGCGGCGGAATACGGCACGCCCACTGGAATCCTGTCCGTCACAAGATCATTGATTTTCACGTGGACAGATCTTCCCGCAGGGGCCCTGATAACTGTTCCCGTGATAGGCTCCCTGTCGCTTAAATAAAAGGTACATTCTACCTCGGCGTCCTCTTCACCGGTGTTCAGTACACACACTGACTCATGGCCCTGGTAAGGAGCAGTATCCGTACTCTCAGGCAGAAACATATCCGGCACATACCAGTCTTTTTTTCCTGCAGCATTCACATGCTTCATTGCTCATCCCTCCTCAGCAGCCTCCCGTGCCCTTCTGGCGAGGGCGTCATTGTATGATGGATTGTTGTCATCGTCGCTGTAATAATACGGCTCCTTCAGCATGAATGACTGGATTATTGGGCGGTCCACTTTTCGGAACCAGATCGGACCGTGGGGCATCATATGCGGAATATAGACAATGCATGGCCTATCCACAATGTGCTTCTCGCCTCCCAGCGTCACCTCTATTTCGCCGTTTAGCTCGAATGGGTGCTCAGGATCCGTGCCAAAGAAGCAGACAAACTCATCAGCAGTCTTATGGTAGTTCTCTGGATGTCCGGAATCTGGCGGTTCAGGCTTGAATTTCCACTGGTAGCAGGTGTTATATGGCCTTACACCGCTTGGCAGCGCCTGCCCGTCAAGATAGACAACATCCTTGTACTGGCTATGGTCGAAGGCAGGCGAAAAATACCACGCTGCCTCATAGCGGTTGGAATTGGTGATAATGCACTTACCCCATTTGCCGCCATGCATCGGATAAACCTCGCATGCCTCGCCTGTCTCGTAGGTCTCAGGATGCATTTCGTCGAGTCCATTCTTATACCATGGCGTGTCAGGCAGAATGTAAATCTGCAATACAGGTCGGTCAAGCCTTGTATAGGATATAGGGCCGAATTTCACTCCCCTGGGAATATACACAGCGCACGGTCTGTTGATGATATGCTTCTCGTTCTCAATGGTAAACTCGACCTCCGCATGTAGGTCCCAGATATTCTGCGAGTCCAGTCCACAGAAATAAATGATAGTGTTGCTCTCGTCGTGGCGCGTGGGCTGGCGTCCGGTTCCGGCAGGGTCGGCCTTCATTTTCCAGGAGTAGTTCATGTACCAGGGCTTCTCACATTCAAGAACCGTTCCATTCACGCTCAGCACACTGACAATTGTGGATTTGTCAAATCTGTCCGGGTCATTCTCCCACCAGGGCTCGACCTCCATGAAGTTGGTAAAGAAGTATTTTCCGTACTCCCCGGAAAACATTTCCTTTCCCTCATAGACCTTCTTTTCGATCCCGGCTGCAATCGAGTTGTTTTCACTCTTCTTAGCCATATTTCTTCCTCCTTAAATTTCTCTCTGCGGCAGGTTAGCGCTGTAAATGCTCTCCCCGCCATCAACTACGTAAATCTGGCCAGTGATATTCGCAGCCTCCTCAGATGAGAGGAACGCCGCCATATTCGCGATATCGGAGGGATTATTCATTCTCCCTGTTGGATGTGCCCTGTTAAGCAGGTCGCGCCAGTACGGGTCAAATTTGCCGTTTTCATCAGCAAATGCGTGCACAATGGCTGGAGTGACAGTAACTCCAGGAGCAACGCAGTTTACGCGGATATGTGCGCTCGCAAAGTCCAGCGCCGCTGCCCTTGTGAGATTGTGTAGGCCCGCCTTTGCAGAACAGTACGCTGCGAACTTCCAGTCTCCACGAAAGCCTGAGGTGGAACCTGTATTAACTATGGCCCCGCCTCCCTGGTCTTTCATGTACGGGTAAACGGCCTGCATAGCAAGCATTGGCGCTGTTAGTGTTATTTTAAGGGTTTCATTCCAGCCCTGGAGCGAGAGCTCCTGAAGCGGTGCAATCTCGTTGAACTGCGTGTTGTTGCACAGAACATCGATTCTTCCGAAGGTGTCCACGGTGAATTTTACCATCTCGGTAATCTGCTCAGGATCGCCCACATCCGCTGCGAACATCTCCGCAATATTGCCCTCCTTGCGTATTTCGGAGGCAACACGCTCAAGCTTAGAGAGTGTCCTTCCGGCTGCGACTACCTTCGCGCCCTCGCGTGCAAAATGCTTCGCCAGCTCCTCTCCGATACCCCACCCGGCTCCCACAATAAGGGCCACCTTATTTGTAAATCTCTCAGCCATGCTTTCACCTCGCTTATGTATTCTGATCCGACGGTGCGGAAATCGGTGCCGGGCCGTTGCCACCTCTGGCGGAGTTCACGGTTTTCACTCTTTTCACCTGCATGGCCCTCTGGCGGAATACCATGACAAGTACAAGAGAGCCTAGGAGCATGACGCCCTGGATGAAATCCCTGAACCAGGCCCCTGAGCCCGCCATTGTAAGTCCGTTATCAAGCATTGAAAGCAGGAAGGATGCAATTATTGTGCCTGGAACGTTAAAGACGCCGTTTTTCAGAAATGTCGCGCCAACAAAAATAACAGTTATTGCCGTCATCATGGTGCTGCTTCCCACGTTGATGGACGCCATGTTGGCCATGGAACCCTGCATGATTCCAGCCATCGCAGAAAACAGGGAGCAGAGAATAAAACCCCTCAGCTTCTGAACTCTGGCGTTGATGCCAAGATAATCGCAGGCAGTTGGGTTTGAACCCAACGCATATAGATATCTTCCCCACCTGGTCCTCTCCGTATACAAAGCCGCGATAATACTCAGTACGATAAGAACCACAACAAGGACGGGTATCACCCCGAAAAGATATCCCTGACCTAGGAAGGTAAAGGAGTCCGGCCAGGCCTGAAGGTTGTTGTACATTCTGTCTCCGGTGATAACGCGGAAAATGCCCTGGAGAAGGTAAGAGGTACCGAATGTTGCTATAAAAGCCGGAAGGCCCAGGGTAATGTGGACAAAAGCGTTAAAGCAGCCGAACAAGGCCATAAAGGCCAACGTGATGATAACTGCGCCGATGTAGCTTTTAAAATTGGCCTGCTTGAGGAGAAGGCCCATAATCACCGTAGCGGCAGCGCACTGAGTGCCCGAGGAGAAATCCAGCTCCCCTGCAGCCATGATGAAGGTATTGCCTATTGCAATGACGCAGGTAATAGAGGCCTGGCACAGTATCACCATGAAATTGTTCCAGCTGAAAAACTTGGGCTCGATGACTGAGAAAACAGCAAATGTTGCCACTGTCAGAATTGCGAGCCAATACTTTCCCAGGAAGACAGACAGATTAAAACTTCTGTGTTTCAACTTCGACACCCCATTTCAGTTGAAGCTGACCTTTACAAGGCCCTCTTTGCGCACAATTGCTATTGCGCCCACACCTATGAGCAGAATAACAGCAGTAATTATGTCATTGATGTAGGACTTTGCACCCATATTTGACACCGCATTCCGGATTATCATCAGTATGAGAGAGCTTACAATAACTCCCGGGACATTGTAGTCCCCAGGCTTCAGGAACGTTGCGCTCAGCGTCGCGGCGCATATGGCGGACATCAGATAGTCACTGCCCAGAGAGTGCTGGATCTGTCCGAGATTTGAGGATTGAATTACTCCTGCAAAACCTGCGGAGACACCGCTGATGAGGAAGGCCAGATAACGGACACCCCTCACATTGACTCCTGATTGAAGTGCGGCAGTGGCGTTCGCGCCAACGCAGAAGAAATATCTTCCCAGTCTCGTTCTCGCGTTTACCACCCAGAAAAATATCAGAAATATGAAGGCCGCGACGATCATCAGAGGCACACCGGCTATTTCAAAGGTTTTGAAAACAGTAAATTTCGCCGGCCAGTTTTTGTCAAACATCTGGGAGTTGCCGGTAAGCAGGATGACGATAGCATCCATTATCATCGACATGCTCATAGTTGCTATGAACGACGGCACCTTGAATTCTATTATGAAGAAGGCGCAAATCATTATCAGCAGGGTTGAAAACAGAATCCCCGCAGCTGCCGCGACCCAGTAATTAAGGGTCGGGGCCATTGAGAGCAGCTTGCCCGTCAGGGCTGCAGCGACTGTGGCCTGAGCGCCGACCGCAAAGGTCATCTCTCCTGTTCGCATTACTATCATAGCTGCAAAGCCTAGAAGCGCGACAAAGCTTGTGGCCTTCAGAATAGTGATAATGTTACTCCTGGACAGAAAATTCGGAACTATTGCGTTGAAGAGCGCCAGCAGAATCACCAGCGTAATCAGCAGAAAATACTTAGTAAGCATCTGAACAGCCGGTATGTCCCTGAACCTTTGCTTTACCTTGTTATTCATTTTACATATCTCCCGCTTACAGCAGATTCAAGAATCTTCGCTCTGTCAAATTCGCCACGGGCATATTCGCAGATTATATTTCCCTCGTAAAACACAGCAATTCTGTCACACACGCTCAGAAGCTCTATGAGCTCTGAGGATATGAATATAACTCCCATATTTTCCTCGTCGGCAAGGCGGCGCAGCTGGATATGAACGTCATGCTTGGCTCCCACGTCCATGCCGTTTGTAGGCTCGTCGGCGATCAGGAGCTTGCAGTTTTCAGCCTCACAGGAGCGGCCGATAATAACCTTCTGTATGTTTCCACCGCTCAATTCCTTAATTGGCTGCAAGATGTCAGCGCACCTCACATTGTACTTGCTCACGACATCTTCAGCAAAACGCGACATCTTCTTTCTTCTGACAAAGCCAAAACGATTGCTCAGGATGGAATTCATGTGCATGAGCCCGATATTGTCCCTGATGGTAAAATCGCGGAAGATCCCGTTTCCACGCTTTTCAGGGATGAGCACCATGCCTCTTTCGATCATGTCCCTGGGACTGCACTTGGTAATTGTTTCACCGCAGAAGGCGAAGGATCGCATTTCTGCCCGGCGCATCCCGTATAAATACTCCGCCCATTCGGTGCGCCCTGATCCCACAAGCCCGTAGCAGCCAACCACCTCGCCACGGAAAACTCTGATATGTATTGAGTGCTCCATGGAGTCATAGAAGCCAGTCTGGGATTCCAGAAGGAGCTCATTTTCGGAGACATCCTTTTCAGGGACGACAATAGGACTCATCTCAGCGCTCCGAAGCATGGCCGCTATGCATTCCTCCATAGTCACCTCACAGGCCGTTTTATCAAGCTTTTTGCGACCATCTGTCAACACGATTATGCGGTCCGCAATCTGCTTCACATCCTCAAGCTTGTGGGAGATAAAAATGACAGAGACGTCAAGCTCACGCGTCATATTCCGCACAAAATTCAGAAACGGCTGTATCTCTCCCTCACCCAGCGACGCCGTCGGCTCATCCAGAATCAGAAGCTTCGGCTTACGGAAAATTGCGCGCATAATCTCCAGCATCTGCTGTTCCCCGGCGCCAAGCTTATCGACACTCACATCCAGAGGCACAGTCTGATGGAGTGACTTCTGAATGCTCTCAGCCGCTTCCATAGCGGCGCGTTCGTCAATAAACGGACCTTTTTTCGGCTCTGCGCCAAGACATATGTTCTGTGCGCCGTTAAGCAAAGGGACGAGATTCCGTTCCTGATAAACCATTGCGATGCCGGCTTCAATGGATTCCGCGGAGCTTCTGAAGGCCGCCGGCTCACCCATAAAGAAAACATCTCCGGCATCCTGGTGATAAATACCCGTCAGAATCTTGCAGAGAGTGCTCTTGCCGGCGCCGTTCTCACCGAGGACTGCAACGATCTCTCTGCGCTTTATCTTCAAGGAGACGTCTTCCAAAGCCACAACGCTGCCGAACTGCTTCCGGATGTGTCTTACCTCCAGGACATCATCACAAGCTTCCATTATAACCTCCTATGCAAGTATGTCGGCAGGAGGGGTGAGATTCCCTAGCTGAAAGTGGAATCCCACCCCCATCCGGCGATTATTCTGTGACCATCGTAATCTGAGTACCGCCTTCGGTATACCAGTTATACCATGCGTCGGTGTCGCTCTCGTCATAGTAGCTGAACGCAGAGTGAATACTTGAACCAACTGCAGGTACATTTTCAGAGGTGAGTAGGGTTCCATCGACATACAGCTGCTGAGCTGACGTAGCGAGGGTACAGCCTTCATCACCGGGCGCCATCCCCTGAATCTGAATCTGGTCAATTATCTCGCAGGTAGTGTGATAAATCAGCTCAAACGGGGTTGCGTAAACATATTTGACAGGGGTGTTATTGCGCAGATAAGTCCACGATGAGGGTCCCTGGTCAACAAAGGCCACCATGGTCTTTTCTCCGGTTGGATCGCCGTTCTGGATAATGGCCTCCGCGCTGTTCAGGCCAATCATCTGGAACGATGTGAAGATAACGTCCAGCTCATCGCCAAACTGCTGAATCCACGCCTGGGCGATATCGTAGCCTAAAAGGGCACTCTCGCCAATCACGGGGCTTCCGTCACGGGCAAGCTCTGTGACATTGGGAAATACCTCGCCAAGAGCTTCCACAACGCACATTCTCTCAGCATGAGATGCGACGGCGTCAACGGTCATGACACAGAAATTGAAGTCCCAGTTAAAATCAGACCCAATCTTGTACATCATCTCGGCTGTGCACACACCCAATGGAAGAAATGTGTTGCAGATAACGCCCTCGATTGGTGTATTGTCAACACAGTAAATTCCAATACCACTGCTGCGGGACTCCTCAACGAGGTCGGAATAGGACTCAAAGTTGTCAGTTACACCAATAACAAGAGCGTTGATGTTCTGGTTCAGGAGTACTTCCCATGTATCGCGGAAATCTGTCATGTTTTCGTACTCGCCGTCCACCAAGGTCCAGCCCCTGTGCTCGCACTCAATCTTCATCTGGGTAAGCATACGGGCAGTATCCTCGTTCGTGGTGGAGTTGTGAATAAAGCCCACTCGCATTTCGTCGTCTTTCACGACCACAGGATGCGGGAACGCATCAAAGTCCCTCGCCTCGCCTACGCCGCCGCTGACGTTTACATTATCAGTGCCTTTATCGCCCGCTGATTCCGAACCGGAATCGACATTTCCGGACCCCCCGGTGTCCGAATTGTCATCGCTGCACGCTGAAATACACGCCAGCATAGATGCAGCAAGAAGGATTGCCAGGATCTTTTTCATCTAAATTCCATCCTTTCATTTCAATATCTTTATTTTTGTTACCCGATCTATATAAAAACCGCGGAGCGGCTGATATACGTCCGTTCACTGCTGTGCCAGCGCGGAGCTGCATTACAGCTTACTCACTACCTCATTTTACTGGCCGGCCGGCATTTACGGTGCGCCAGCGCACAGTAATTGCTGAAGCATTTGCTTTATTTTTTATTTAAAATACAGTGTTTCTACTTAATTGTCAAGCCCTTATTGCTAAATTATTTAATTAATTTTAAGTTTTGTATGGTTACACAAATTCAACTGCAGATATTTGTACATTATGGACATGTAAAGCTCTGACCGGCACTCTGATAAGGGCACAATGGCAAACGTATTTCTTGCGGATGATTAAATGACCTTAAGAACGTTCCCCGTTATCGTTTAGGTGCGTCTTTTCCCCCAATTATTGGCTCATAATCCATAAAATACACAAGAATATCCCGCGATACTTCTAATCCTGTGAGAAAAATCTTCTCACTGCTGGAATCGTCTGATTATTCTTCATGTCTCTTATGCTTCAGCTGTCGTGCCGGAATGCAAAAAAGGACAAAGCACCGCAAACAGGACTCCTGCGGATACTTTGTCCTTTTCAGACCATCTCCGATAATATTCGGAATTTCTTTTGACTGGCCGATATTACATAAAGAAGCTTAGAACAAATGTGTCATCGGCGCTTTCGGGATATTTCCGCTGGAAATGCGTCGCTCAAGCTTGAAATACTTAAGCTATTTCTGCGGTCTGCCACACTTCTCACAAAAATTCCCTGCAAATCGTTCACGCCGATTTACGAGAGCTTCCTTAAATTAAGCTATTTTTACTATTTTATTGACATTAAAGCTGAAAACGACTATAATTGTAAAAGTTTAGTTAAAATTGTTTAGTAATTTACTTAACTTTAATGAGGAGAGGTGCAAGATGAATTCACCCACAAAGGATTTAAAGCTTAAGGACATAGCGAGGATAGCAGGAGTTTCTCCCGCGGCTGTCTCTCTTGTATACAATGGCAAGCCCGGTGTCGGTGATGCTAAACGCGAGGAAATCCTGTCGATTCTGCGTCAGAACGGATATGCTCCTGCAAACAGCAATGCCAGGCAGCAACGGAATATACTGTTCCTGAAATTTATAAGGCATTCTCTGCTGGTTGACGGGAACCCCGGCTTCATGACCAGAATACTGGACTCTGCGGAACGGGAGTGCCGGCGTAAGGGCTTCAATCTCCTGGTGTCAACCGCCACACCGGAATCCATTGATATGATGCTTGAGCAGATGAAGTTCAATTATCCCGAGGGGATCCTTCTTCTCGGGACCGAGATGACTGACGACGATTTCTGGAAATTCTATAATATTGAATGTCCTCTTGTGGTTGTGGACAATCCAGTGGACAGTCACCCCTTCGGCAGCATCACCATGGACAACAGAAGTGCGATATATGAGTCAGTGCGTTACCTCAAGGAATGCGGGCATCCCGGGATAGGCTTCCTCAGAAACGAACTGCCGAGCAGCAACTGCCTGTGCCGGGAGCGCTCCTTTGCTGATGCTGTGGCGTCGGTCGGCTATGTGCCTGAGGATTGCCCCATGTTCCCGGTTCAGCCTACCTCTACGGGCTCTTATATGTCTGTAAAGAGATACCTTGACGCGAATGTTTCTTTTCCCTCCGCACTGATTGCCAATAATGACAGCATTGCTCTGGGAGCCATGAAGGCCTTCAAGGAATACAACATAAGAATTCCTGACGATATTTCCATAATCGGGTTTGACGGTATTCAGTTTTCCGAAATTGCCGAGCCTCCCCTTACAACAACCATAGTGCCCTGCGGGGAGATAGGCACTCTTGCAGTACAAATGATATGCAGATATCTCGAGGCGCCGGAGACAGAGCCTTACAAGATCCTGGTTACTGCCCGCCTGTGCCGGCGGGGCAGCGTCAGGCCGTATGTGGAGATGGCCGGAAACAGTATTGGCAATATGGCCATGTGACTTTGCATGCCAGTCACATGGCTTTGTGCTCTCATGAGGTCTCTCATTCCGACAGTACATAGACCCTGCACTGCTTGCGTCCGAACTGCATGCACTCGTCGTAGTCCTCCATGAAAAGGTCAATTATATCCCCGCCAGGCCTGTCGCCCACGATTGCCACCCCATATACCCAGGAGCCGTCCGACCCAGCTATATACACCAGTGTGCCCTGCTCCAGCGTTCCAGGCAGTGCTGCAACCAATCCCACCTGTACCGGTTCGCCATTCGACGCTGTGTCCATCCATGGTCTCTCCTCGTCATAGGTATAGGCCGTTGCTGTCATCTCCAGCTCCCTAAGATAGCTTAACGCCACTCCATCAGGCGTAACCACCACTCCTCCCGCTCCCTCCGCTGCAGACCTTGTGTCGCTGTAATCATGCGTGTTCCCGGTCCTGCTGCCGCTGGCTACTATTGTGTCCCTGGGCTCAAGCATGACGCGCTCTGACACCACACGCCGCTCCCTCTCCTCCCCGTTTACCATTGTACTCTGATACACCGTCTCCATCAGCCCGTCCGAGCCCTCCGCCATCACTCTCTCCCGCCCGTCGATCATGTATGGACTGTCCACATATTTTATCCCGGCAGGTATCGCTGTCTCCTCTGTCTCGTACTCATACTCTGTGCGCGTAACCACTATGGTCATCTCTTCGTACACTCTGTCCGTCAGCGCACAGGAAACAGCGTCGCGGCTTGTGAGCTCCACATTCAATGACGCCAGGAGCTCCCCCGCCGGTGTCCCAAAGGCCGCTGTATACTCATCCTCCTCCCCGTACAGCCTCACCGTCACCTCACAGCTTCTGTTTATCCGTATCTCCCTCACCGATCCGCCGAGCTCCTCAGTATACCAGACTTCGTCGATATCCACCCCGTTCTCCCGCAGAACCGTCTCCACGTCGGACGATACTGAGCTCACCTCCACACTTGTCTCCCCATCTATGATCCTGTACTCATATTTCTCTGGGGAGCCGGGCACCGTGCATACAAGGATTGTCGCCCCCACCGCCAGCACAACCGGATACGCCAGCGCTCTTATACGCCGGTACAGCTTCTGCTTTCTCTCCTCCGGATTCTCCGTCCCCCCTCCTGTACTGTCTTCCGCTGTAACACTCATTTCACTCACCACCTTTCGCATGTCTCCAGCGCCCTATAATTTATCACGCCCACGCCGTAAAACAGGTCGCAGCGTGTCCGCATATTTGCAGCCTTAAAAAAAAGACCGTTTTCTGTGACTGCTTCTCACAGAAAATGGTCTTTCTTTCGCCTTTTTATTCTGTTTTCCGACTTCCGCTCTCAAGGACGGGGATCTCGCAGGCTTCAGCCTATTCTCTCAAAATCCTCAGGGCCGTGCTTGCAGATTGGACACACAAAGTCCTCCGGAAGCTCCTCTCCCTCATACACGTACCCACATATTCTGCACCGCCAGCCCTTTTTTACTGATTCATCCTTCTTCTGAGGCTGCGGCTTTATTCTGCTGTGATACTCAGCGTACGTCACACTTGGATTCTCCGACAGTACCTCTGCCTCTGTAATTTCCGCAAGGAACAGCGTATGCGAGCCCAGATCTATCGTCTGACGGACCTTGCAGCCCATATACGCATTGGTGAAAGTGGGAATATAGCTCAATCCGTTCCTCCCACGGACAGCGCCCTCTGCTATCTTCTTAGTGTCGCGCCCGCTCTGGAACCCGAAATGCCTGAACACCTCGAACGGAACCGTGTTGTCCAGCACCGAGACATTGAATATGCCTGTTTTTTCAATCATCCCATGGGTATAATTCAGCTTGCTCACGGCCACCGCCAGCGTCTCCGGCGCAGATGCTACCTGCTGAACCGTATTCACTATGCAGCCATTATCATTCCCACAGTCCCGCGCCGTCAGCACATACAGTCCATACCCAAGCTTATAAAGTGCCCTGTTGCCCATTTTTTACCTCCAGTAGTCCATTTCATTTTTATGGAGCTATTAAAGCTCTCTCAATATCTCACGGTTTTTTTCCGCCAGCGCCGTCAGCCGCTC
>CAYPMJ010000015.1:0-23704 GCA_964411785.1 uncultured Oscillospiraceae bacterium | reverse complement strand
CCATATCCTGTTCCTTTCGTAATTCTGACTATTGCTCCCTTTGGAGTTTCACTCTGCCTTTGCTCAACGATTGGAATGTCAGTCTATCTTATCTATTTCCGCGCCCAGTCGAACCAGAGCGCGGTCCAGTTCCTCATACCCCCGCTCAATATGCCGCAGTTCTGTTATCTCTGTTGTGCCCTCTGCAGCCAGCGCCGCTACGCACAGTGCTGCGCCTCCCCTCAAATCTGTCGCCCTTACCGATGTTCCCTCCAACCTGCACGCCCCGTTTACCATAGCCACTCTGCCGTCCACCCGTATATCCGCTCCCATCCTGCGCAGCTCCGGAACATGTCTATATCTGTTCTCAAATATCGTCTCAACAAACACCGACGTCCCCTCCGCACACAGACATGCTGCCATCAGCGGGGGCTGCGCATCCGTCGGAAACCCCGGGTACGGTCTTGTTATCACCGGGCGTCCTGCACGCAAGACACCTGGAACATTTACTGTGACCCGTTCGCCATCTGTCTCTATCTGTACACCCATCGCTGCATATGTCTCCGTCACTGCCGTCATATCTCCGGCATTGACTCCAACTAAGCTTATCTTACCTCCAGCAGCTGCTACCGCTGCCATGTATGTGGCCGCCACAATCCGATCAGGGATCACCTTGTACTCTATTGCTTTTCTCCGGCGCCCCGGTTCCACCGTTATTACCGACGTTCCTGCGCCTGTCACTTTCACTCCAAGCCTGCCAAGAAATTCAGCCAAGTCCCTTATCTCAGGCTCCCTTGCCGCACCCGCTATCACCGTCTTCCCACGACTTCCTGCTGCTGCAATAAGGCTGTTTTCTGTCGCCCCTACGCTTGGCGTCATCAGCTCGACTCTTGAACCCGCAAGTATCGGTGCATGACAGCACAGGTTTCCTCCATGCTCATCTATCTGCGCACCCAGCGCCCGCATTGCACTTAAATGCAGGTCAATCGGTCTCGGGCCAAGCTCACATCCGCCGGGCAGCGACAGCACCGCCTCTCCGCACCTGGCCAGAACACCTCCCAGGAAAATTACGGAGGAACGCATCTCCCTCATGAGGCTATGTGGTATATCACACCTTGTCATGGACGATGAGTCAATATAGACCGTATCTCCCGCCTTCTCCGCCTGACACCCCAGGTGTCTGAGAATTCTCATGGCTGCGTCCACATCTGTGAGCGCAGGACAGTTGCGTATCACCGTCTCTCCCTCCGTCAGCAGCGACGCTGCCATTATCGGCAGTACACTGTTTTTCGCCCCCTGAACTCTGATTTCCCCGTTAAGACGATGCCCGCCTGTTATCCTCATGATACTCATAGCAATCCCCCGAAACGTATTTTGATTTCAGGTCATACTATGCTCTCAGGTCCTTTGGAGTTAATGCGGTTTTTTCATTTCCTGCCTTACTCCTTACTCCGCCAAGGCCAGTATCTCCTCTACGATCCGCTCTCTGGCGTTGGGACGTCCCAGACGCCGTGCATTCCTCTCCAGTGCTGCCAGCTTCTCCTTGTTCTCCAGCAGATCCCGCACTGTTTCATACAGTCCTCGACCTGTTACTGTGTCCTCCATCACTACCTCGGCACAACCCGCCCGTTCCAGTTCCCTGGCATTCTTCTCCTGATGATTATTCGTCACGTTAGGCGACGGAACAAGCACGCTCGCCCGTCCCACCTTCGTCAGCTCCGCGAGTGTTGAAGCTCCCGATCGACATACTATCAGGTCAGCCGCTGCCATCAGCGTACCCATATTGTCTATATATGGCCGTACCTCCTCCCACGGCGGCAGCTCATCCATCCCTTGCTCAGCAAGCCGCCGCCTCATAATGTCCATTCCTCGTTCGCCGCCGCCTGTAGCGTGTATGTGATGCATAGCTCCACTCTCCGCATTAAGCGCGATAAACTCCGCCATTTTCTCGTTCATGCCGTCAGCTCCAAGAGATCCCCAGAACGAAACCACCAGC
Organism: uncultured Oscillospiraceae bacterium; assembly: GCA_964411785.1. GTDB lineage: Bacteria > Bacillota > Clostridia > Oscillospirales > Oscillospiraceae > RUG626. Next base: position 21,729 of record CAYPMJ010000015.1, on the reverse strand, counting down.
TTCCGTCCATCGTCTCCCAGCTGCCTTCTCGCCTCCTCACGCCCGACCGACTGAAACTCCTCCCGCACAGGTGTCCCCGTCACAATCACTTTGCCGGGATCCCTATAGTACCCAGCGGACTCCGGGAAGGCCACCATAACCCTGTCAACTATTCCCGCCAACAGCTTTGTGGTGAGTCCCGGTACCGCGTTGGATTCGTGCATCACTGTTGGTATTCTTTGTCTTGCCGCCGCTCTCAGCACCGGGTAACACACATACCCACCCGTCCCTACCGCTATGTCGGGCTGAAATTCCTTAATTATCCGACTTGATTCTCTGTTTGCAGTCATCAGATTCTTCGCTGTCATCAGATTCATCCGGAGGCTCCGAACCGAAACACCTCTGGAAAACCCTGTCATCTTTATATTTCTGAGCTCGAACCCCTCTGCAGGAATCAGCCGCTTTTCCAGCTCTCGTCCCGCTCCTATAAAAAGAAAACGCGCGTCCGGCATCAACTCCCGCAATGTGTCAGCTACTGAGAGCGCTGGGTTAATATGCCCCGCAGTGCCCCCACAGACAAACATGAAGTTCATTGTTCCTCCTTCCTCTGCTTCCTGAGAGGAATGTCGCGGGAAATTGATAAAACTATCCCTACTTCAACAAGCTGTATCCAGAGGGCCGTTCCTCCATAGCTGAAAAATGGAAGTGAAATCCCTGTACACGGCAGGAGATTCGTCACTACTGATACATTCAATATGACCTGAAGCGCCAGGAGGCTCACTATACCTATTATCACCAGCGCACCGAACCTGTCTCTGGCGTGCAGCGCCAGCCAGTAGCCACGGATTATCAGCAGTGCGAAGAGCGCCAATATAAGCAGAGCTCCCACCAGTCCAAGCTCCTCACAGACTACTGAAAAAATGAAGTCATTATGTTCCTCCGGCAGATAGAGGTACTTCTGTCTGCCCTGCCCAAGACCAAGCCCCAGTAACCCGCCTGAGCCTATGGCGTACAGTGATTGTATTATCTGGAATCCCTTATCCCTTGGGTCCGAGAACGGATCAAGCCAAATCGTGATGCGGGAGGAGACATACGGCATCTTTGTCACTACTATCACTCCGGCTATTCCCGCCACCGTTATAACCACCGCAAAATACTGCCACTTCGTCCCCCCTGCAAACATCATGATGGCGCCAACGGCAATTATTATTACGGATGCGGAGATGTGCGGTTCCAGCACCAGCAGAAATACAACCAGCCCCAGCACGACAACAAACGGAATAACGCCATATTTGAACGTCTTCATCTTGTCCCGGTATATGCAGATCATTGTGGCAAGAAACAGTATGACAGCCACTTTGGCAATCTCCGACGGCTGAAAGGTGGTAAAGCCCAAATCGAACCATCGGTTTGATCCAACTTCCTCCTGGCCGGTACCCAGGTACGGAACCAGTGCCAGCATGACAAGCGACAGGAGCATCAGCGGTCTTGACATATATCGGAAAAATCTCACCGGAAAAAAGGAAACAATCAGCATCAGCACCACCCCTGACGCCGCGAATACCAGCTGCCTTATGAAATAATACGTCGGACTTTTGCCAGCATCGTAAGCTCGTGCAAAGCTAGCTGAAAGAACCATCACTACGCCGATTGTCAGCAGCAACAGTGTCAGCAGCAGAAATGGCAGATCCAGCGGTCCGCGTTTCATCGTTGCGTTTGTTTTGTCCTTAAGGCGAGGCTGCTGCTGCACTGTCGCCGGACCAGTATATTCTGCCATGCCGCTCCCTTTCCTTTCTCCCTGCTCGCCCTCACTTCCGGACATGGTCAGTGTGCCATGTGTGGAAAAGCTTGTGAGTCTGTGGAAAAGCTTGTGGATATGTGGAAAACTTTCTGAACATGTTGTAAGCACTGTTAGTTTGTGGAAAACCTGGTGGTTGTGTGGAAAAGCCTGTGGAAATGTGGAAAACTATACAGAATACCGCCCACACACTGCAAAAAAAGTCAATATGGAAAACGCAAGGGAGATAACCGTAAAAACAAAGAATATCTTTTTCTCGCTCCAGCCCGTCATTTCAAGATGATGATGCAACGGTGCCATTTTGAAAATCCGTTTTCCGTGGCTCAGCTTGAAATAGGTCACCTGAATGATATCTGAGAGCGTCTCTGCGATATATATGACCCCCAGCGGGACAAGTGCCAACGGCATATCCAGCGCAAACGCTGTAGCACAGACCGCACCACCTAAAAAAAGTGAACCGGTATCCCCCATAAATACCTTCGCCGGGTGAAAATTATACACTAAAAATCCTGAAAGTCCGCCGGCAAGAGCAGCCCCAAACATTCCAACGGATCTATAACCCCATGCTGCAGCTGTGAGCGCGTAACAGAGAGCCACCGGAATGGACACCCCAGCTGCCAGTCCGTCTATTCCATCCGTCAGGTTCACAGCATTGACGCACCCCACTATTATGAAAACAGAAAGTACAAGATAAACGTAATACGGAAGGTGGATTGTCTTATCAAAAAACGGAATATACAGATTGGAGCTCAGATACCCCTCCAGCCTCAGAAGCAGCACCAGCACTACTGCTGCCACCAGCTGCAGCATAAGCTTCTGCAGTGCTGTAAGTCCCAGATTCTGTTTTTTCCGCAGTTTCTCATAATCATCCAGAAAACCGATCCCTGCAAAAATCAGAGAGAAGACTAATATAATGACATATCGCCAGTCCCCATCCCTTATATCACTTACCCCAATGGTGAAGCATACGGCGATTATGCCGGATATAAATATCAGTCCTCCCATTGTTGGGGTTCCTGCTTTCGGCGCGTGCCAGACTGGCCCGTCCTCCCTTATCGACTGTCCCGCTTTCTTTCTTCGTAAAAACGGAACAAGCCACAGCCCCATTACCACCGACACCAGAAACGATCCGGCAAAAGCCGCTGCCATCGCTATATTCATACTCATCCAAGTTCACATCCCATTGGCCTTTTGGCACTTTTTTGTGTCCCCCAGCACCTGGGCGACTATTTTCCGTTCGTCAAATGGCCGCTTCTCAGCACCAACAATCTGATATGTCTCATGCCCCTTTCCAGCCAGAAGCACCACGTCGCCTTGCCTCGCTCCATTGATGGCAAGCCCTATGGCCTCCCTCCTGCTGGTAACAGCCGTCCATTTCGCGGTTGTATCCTCCGGAATACCAGCTATAATCTCATCTATTATCTTGTCCGGATCCTCCGTTCTGGGATTATCCGAGGTCACATATACAATGTCAGCCAGTCTGCATGCGATCTCTCCCATTATAGGCCGCTTCTCGTGCTCTCTGTCTCCCCCGCAGCCAAAGACAAGATGGAGCTTCCCTTTTGTGAACGTCCGCACTGTCCTGAGAATATTCTCTAAAGCGTCCGGGCTGTGAGCATAGTCTATGAGGACGGTAAAGTTTTTCCCTGTTGGCACTACCTCCGCGCGCCCCTTTACGCCCGAGCAGCTTGCCAAGGCCTTTACCGCCTCTGCAATGGGAAGTCCAAGGGCTGCCACCGCTCCTATAGCTGAAAGCGCATTATATACCGAGAACTTACCAGGTATTCCAAGCACAGCTCCGTAGTCGCCCTCACCTGTGTGGAGATCAAATCGTACCTCTCTCTCTCGAAGCTGTATATTTCTCGCGGAATAATCCGCCTCTCCCTCAGCTGTAACTGTGATCGCCTGTCCGGAGCAGCTGCTGAGCATAACACCTGAGTATGGGTCGTCGATATTGATAACGCTTCTCTGGGCATTTGCAAACAGAGTGCTCTTTGCTTCCGCGTAAGCTTCCATCGTCCCATGAAAATCCAGATGGTCTTCTGTCAGGTTTGTGAAAACAGCAACCTGGAAGCGAATCCCATAGACCCGGTCCATCGCCAGGGCGTGAGAGGATACCTCCATCACACAGTACCTGCACCCTCCATCCGCCATTCGACGGAAAAGCTCCTGGAGCTGGCGCGAATCCGGTGTTGTCCGCTCCGTCTCCAGCTCTGTATCCCCTATCATGTTTCGATTTGTCCCTATCAGGCCTACACGTTCACCTGTCAGGCTCTCCAAAAGCTGCTTTACCAGGTTCGTGACCGTGGTCTTTCCGTTTGTCCCGGTGACTCCGATGAGCGTCAGCTCATTTCCAGGATTTCCAAAAAAATTCGCAGAAATTAATGAGCAGGCTTTTCTTGCGTCTCTGACCAGCACATAGGGAATATCCCCCTCCGGGATCCTTTCACAGACGACTGCTGCTGCCCCCGCAGCCATGGCTGCGGGTATGAATTGATTGCCGTCCACCTTATATCCCCGCTCCGCCACAAAAAGGCTGCCCTCCGATACGAGGCGGGAATCATTCTCCACATCGGCAATCTCTGTATTTTCATCCGCACAGAACCTCAACACCTCGACACCCTTTAAAAGTACGTACAGCTTCATCCCGCTCACCTCGCTTTGTTATCCTGATATCTTACCCGCTTTTCCAGCTCTTTAACCTTCAAAAGCTCGCAAGCCTCTTGTAATTATGTCAACTCAATGGTACAATTGGCAACGAGCAATCCCGACTGCGGTTCCATTCATTCGAACTACTTATTCGAAGTACGCAGAGGTCTCCCCAAGGTTGCTCTTATCAACAAGCGTAACCTCTATCACAGCGCCATACGGAACTGTTTCATCCTTTGAAAACGACTGCATTGCCACGACTACTCCGGAACTTGTCGGTGAGGCCCCCGAAGTATTCATGAACAGACCCACCTCCTGCAGGGCGTTCCGCGCCTCCTTGACGGTCATGCCATACAGATCCGGCACCTGAACCGTACCATACTCTCGATCCGCCCCTGCATAGAGGACAATCTGGCTGCCTGCAGCTACCTCAGCCCCTGCCGACGGCAGCTGACCTGTGACTGTTTCTCCATCGCCAACCACACGTACGGTCAAGCCCTGTGCCTCCACAACCTCCTGTGCAGCCTCGACACTCAAATCTATAAGCCGGGTCATACGCACATCAACCTGTTTGGCTTCCTCCTCGGTATATATGGGTTCTATGCCCAGATATGGCATTACCTCGCCCAATATTTTCCCTACATATGGCGCAGCCATCTGTCCTCCGCCTACGCTTATGCCAGTGACACTCTGAGGAAGCGGGTTATCCAGCACCAGCAGGACTGCCACCTCCGGATCGTCCATGGGGGCTACCCCGCAAAAGGACACCATGTACTCCTTGACGCCTGTAAGCGAATACAGAGCTGTCTTCGTCGTTGTTCCCGTCTTGCCGCCCACTCTATATCCGGCAACATAGGCATTTCCCCCGGTTCCTCCCTCATCGCCCACAACTGACTCAAGTATGGAACACACTGTCGCGCTGGTCTCCTCACTTATCACCTGCCGCACCACTGTAGGTTCCTTGGAATACACGATCTGTCCATCGCTGTCGGTCACCTGGCTGACTATATACGGTTCCATCAGATATCCGCCGTTTACTGCCGCTGATACAGCTGTTATCATCTGTATCGGCGTAACGTTGAACGTCTGTCCAAACGATGCTGATGCCAGCGACGAGAGCTGTCCAGGCTCTGTAAATACTTCTCTCGACCACCACTGGCTCTTTGTCTCTCCCGAGAGGTCCAATCCTGTTTTGGCAAGCAGTCCGAACGCCTCTACATAGTCATAATAACGCTCCGCGCCTATTGCCAGCCCAATGGACGAAAAGGCTATGTTACAGGAATGCATGGCCGCCTCCCTCAAAGTCTGGTTGCCGTGCCCTGCCCTCTTCCAGCAGTTCAAGGGCTTATCCCGCCCAGGTATATCATCCCTCGATCCACCGCAATAATAGTTGGTATTTTCGCTTGCTACTCCCTCCTCAAGACCTATTGCCATTGTGATTATCTTGAAAACAGAACCCGGCTCATATGTATCTGAGAGAGCCATGTTTCGCCACTGCGCCAGCTGCGCAGCCCCTAAAGCTTCTTTTCGCTCTGTTTCGTCGGTGATCAAAGCCAGCTCCTGCTGTTTCTCTTCACTTACAGTCCACGGTTCATTCAGATCATAGCTGTTTGCGTTCGCAAGCGCCAGCACCTCCCCTGTTTTTACGTTCATCACTATCACGCATCCGCCGTTCTGAATGTAATTTGCGCTCATAGCTGCCTCAAGATATTTCTCCGCTATCAGCTGTATATTCACATCCAGCGTCAATGTCAGATCTGAGCCGTCTATTGCGTCATTATAATTCTCATAGTTTTCAAACAGCATCTCTGTCCCATTGGACGTGGTCAGGCGAACTATACTTCCGTCTGTCCCCTCAAGGTAGTCGTTATACTTAGACTCGATCCCCTCCAAGCCGTAATTATCCGTACCGACAAAGCCTATCACATGACACGCCAAATCTCCATACGGGTAATAACGTTTTGAGTCATTCTCAATATGCACTCCTACTATGTTATACTCACTCTTGAACTCCCGTACCTGTGCGGCAAGGTCCTCCTCTATCTTTGTCGCCACGGTCTTGTACCAGGACTTCTTGTCCTGCATCTTCTCCATAAGTGAGTCATAGCTCACGTCCAGGATCTTTGACAGCTCGCGAGCTATCAGTTCCGGGTCATCCCCGTACTTCTTGTCCTCCTCCGCTGTGCTGTTATAGTAATAATCTATTTCATATGGGGAAATAAAAACTGTATATGCTGTCGCGCTCATGGCAAGGATGTTGCCATTTGCGTCGTATATGGCGCCGCGGCTTGCAGTGACAGATGTTGACCTGGTCTGCTGACTCACCGCCTTCTCAGTATAAAAGTCGTGATCAACTATCATAAGCTTATAGAGCCTCCCAGCCAGCACTGAGAACGCGACTACACCGCACACGAGCATCAGCAGGAGTGTGCGGCTGAGAATCACCTTATTTGTCCTCTGCTTCCTGGCATCTCCGGATAACTGCATAAACCTCTCCTTTTGGATTCCGCCAACCTCCGTTGACTTGCTTCACCGCAGGGCACTCTCCCATGCGCATTATACTTTACGTCTCTTCACCCGAAATATTCCGAAATTGCTTCGACAAGCTCCGAGAGAGTATCCAGTATTCCCTTCCGCGAGTCGTCAACACCCAGTATCTCCGCCTTATCCGCCTTATCCAGCCTTATAACCGACGTCTCTTTCTCCGAAAGCTTTGTCATCCCCAACACATTTATCGCGTATCGCTCCACTTCGCTCATGTTGAAGGTCTGTTCATAGGTCACTTTAAGACGGTCATTCTGCTGCGTGAGCTCTGATATTTCTTTCTCCAGCACCTGCTTATCTGCGGAAAGCTCCGTCAGCTCCACATACCCCAGAAGCAGGAACACCACCAGCACCGCCACTGCTATACAGCCAAATACTGCGAGAATTGGCAGTCCGAACGTAGTCTGCGTCTTCTGACTTTCTCTTGTAAGCTCCTTTGGCCGCTCAAGAGTCCTTTCCCTCTCCGCGCTCCTCGGTAGAGCCTGTACATTCGGGTCATACGCTACATTCCCATATACAGGATCAGCGTACTGATATTGAGCAGCTTCTGCGGCCATTTTACCCTCCTAACTCCTAATTCCCCGGATACCTGTAATGGAAGCACTGCTCCCATCCACCTTATCAGCTCCCTGGCCTGTCTCCTCCGAATCCCGGAAAAGCTCTGAGCAGAAGGGCCGGAGCGATTTACAAAAAGTTTCAGTTAAAAAGCGTGAAAAAGCAGAATCGCCCATGCGTCCCAGGCTTGAGAAAAGCATTTCTGGCGCAAGGGATGAGAAAAGTTCCGTATACGCGCTTTCTCAGAGAACCCCTAAACCCGCTCAGCCAGCCGCAGCTTAGCGCTTCTTGCTCGGGGATTATCCCTTTGCTCCTCCTCGCTCGGCACTATTGGCTTTTTCGTAACACTCTTCATTGTCTGCTCAAATCCACATACGCACCTTGGAAACTCCGGCGGACAGATACATCCATTCTCCCTTGACTTTATGGCTCTTTTGACTATCCGATCCTCAAGAGAATGAAAACTTATGACCGCCAGTCTCCCGCCCTCCCTGAGTCTGTCCATCGCTGTGGGCAGGGCATCCTCTAACGCACCAAGCTCATCATTTACCGCTATGCGTATCGCCTGAAAGCACCGCTTTGCTGGGTGCTGCCTCTCTCGTCTACTCGCTGCCGGCTGTGCCCTCGCTATCAGCTCCGCCAATTCAGCTGTCGTCTCTATCGGCCCGTTCTCGCGTTTCCTCACTATCGCTGCCGCAATTCTGCCCGCGTTCCGTTCCTCTCCGTAATCCCAGAAAATCCGCTTCAATTCATCATAGCTCCAGCTATTCACTATATCTCTCGCTGTGATGGGTGATGTTCTGTCCATCCGCATGTCAAGCGCCCCATCCATTTTATAGGAAAATCCCCTATCCGGCTCGTCCAGCTGCGGGGAGGACACGCCCAAATCCATCAGCACCCCGTCCACCTGTCCTATGCCCAGGCCGTCCAGCACCTCGCCTATGGTCCGGAAATCCGCTCTCCTAAGAGTCACCCGCTCCCCATATGCGGCCAGTCGCTCCCCGGCTTCACTTATGGCCTCTCCGTCCCTGTCCAGCCCCACCAGAAGTCCACTGGTGAGTCGACGGGCTATCTGCTCCGCGTGGCCCCCACGGCCAAGCGTGCAATCCACATACACTCCATCCGCCTTTATGTTAAGGCCCTCTATGCACTCCTTCAGGAGTACAGGCACATGGCTTTTCTCCATCAGAATTCAAGCTCCGTAAACACCGCTGAAAGATTCTCCGGCGTTGTCTCTTCCGCGTCAATATTGTTCCAGCTCTCCTCGTCCCAGAACTCCGCCCAGTCGCCCGCACCTACGACTGCTACATTCTTCGTTATGCCTGCATAGTCCCGCAATGCCTGCGGCAGCAGAACGCGTCCCTGACTGTCCAGCTCGCACTTCGCGGCGTGTGAAAACAACGGCCTCATTTTCATCTGTTTCACCCGTGGAAATGTCCGTATCCTCGCCATCAGAGCCTCCCAGCTCTGCGCTGAATATGCCGACAGACATTTCTCTGTGGAAATCGTCACATAGAAGGTGTCACCCAGCTCCTCCTTGAGTTTGGCTGGGATGAAGATTCTGCCCTTTGCGTCTATACCGTGTCTGTAAACGCCGGTCATGCTCTCACCACCCTGTCATGTCTATGGGTATTCCCCCACTTCGCTCCACTTTCCTCCACGGGATTGCCTTAATTATAGAGGCTAAGAGCTAAAATTGCAAGAGGCTATGTGTTTTTTTTGCTGTCTATTTGTTGCAATCTTTTGATTTTTCGCGACTCCTTAAGTGGAATTTCGCTGAAGGTCGTTCTCTGCCGATAGAATAATGTATTTTTCAGGTTTTTTCCTCCCATTTTTTAGTCATGTCGTTCGAGCCCACAATGCGCCTGATTCACTATTCGCTCACACTGAATCAATCAGTGACTCCACACGTCCGTCCCTGGTTGCTTCTCCATGCGCAAGCGAATACAAAGCGAGCCGGAAATCCCTGACGGATTTCCGGCTCAGCCCTCCCGTATCATTTACATTTATATGTCATTGTCCTCCGGGACAATATCTGGCTTATGGGACATCGCAGCAGCGGAGACATTCTTAAACTTGGCCCGTGCCTGATGCACCTCATTCATCGCTTCGTTAATTGCTGTCTCAGTTCGTTGAAGCACGTCATCCGTGTACGCGTTGGCCACACGGCGGAGCTCCGCTGACTTGCTCTCCGCTGTGGAGATTATTGAGTTTGCCTTCGCCTTTGCATTGCGGACCACTTCTTCCCTGTCCACCATCTGCCTCGCCCTGTCCTCTGCAACCTTCAGCATCGACTCCGCCTCTCGCTTGGCGTTCCCCACATACTCGCTCCTTGTTGCTACAAGCCGTCTTGCCTCCTCAAGCTCCGTTGGCAATTGGGCCTTTATCTCATCCATAAGGTCTAAAAGCTTGTCCTTCTCTATAATGCATCGACCTGCCCCCAATGGAACCTGATAGGCATCCCGTATCATCGCATAGAGCATATCCAATAGTTCCTGAACACTGCTTTCCATGATCCCTTTGTCCTTTCTTTCTTGCGCCGTCTCCTCCGCTCCGCTTTCGCCATGCGGACGCTCATCTTCTCAGTTTCTCCAGCACATCCTCCACTATCTCCCGCGGTACCACATGAGTCAGATCCGCGTTGTATGTCGCCATTTCTCGCGCTATAGTTGACGAGAGGTATGTATACTTCTCATCTGCTGTCAGAAATACAGTCTCCAGCTGTGGCGCAAGCTTCTTGTTGAGCAGCGCTATCTGAAACTCCATCTCGAAATCCGACACTGCCCTCAAACCCTTTACTATAAAGCCCGCCTCAACGCTCTTCGCAAAGTCGACAATCAGGCCATCTGATGTAGCAGCCTCCACGTTTCCATACTTCATTGTAACTCGACGCACAAATTCAGTACGTTCCGTGACTGAAAACGTTGGCCGTTTGGCCGAATTCACCGCTACACACACATATACCCGGTCAAACAGCTGTGAGGCTCGCTTTATTATGTTGAGGTGTCCCAGCGTTATCGGGTCAAAGCTGCCGGGGTAAACCGCGATCTTCATCTTTTGCTCCATCCGAATCCCTCCACAAGGACGCTAACCCTCCCTTGTAATAGTGGTCAGCTTTACTCGCCCATACAGATACTCCCGTTTCACAGAGCAGCGGCCCTCCGGCGGCGACAGTGTGAGGCTTTTATCACTCTCACAGATCATTATGCCATCCTTCTTCAGAGTATTATATGTCCAGGCCTGCTCAAGCACCTTCTCCAACAGCCCCGCGCCGTACGGCGGGTCCACAAACACAAGGTCAAACTGTCCCCCACTTTGCAGGTACGTCAGCGAATCTGTTCTGATAGCACATGCCCTCGGTAAAAACCCCACCGCCTCAAGGTTGCGTTTTATAAGCTGCTGAGCCTCCTGGGATCGATCCACAAAAACGCACTCCCTGGCTCCCCGGCTCAGTGCTTCAATGCCCAGCTGTCCGGTTCCTGCAAAGAGATCCAGCACCCGGGCCCCCGGCACCGCAAACTGAACTATATTGAACATGGCCTCCTTCACCTTGTATGTGGTTGGCCTGATATCTCTTCCCGACGGCTCCAGCAGTTTCCTCCCGCGGGCTTCCCCCGTTATCACTCTCATCCCCTGACGTTCACCTCTCTTACGGATGAAACTCCCTGTATACGGCCTCAGCTACATTCTTCGGAACAACCCTGCTCAGCTCCTCAACCCCCGCTTCCTCTATGGCGTGAAGACTCCTGAAATGCTTTAAAAGTTCCTCCTTCCGTTTATCGCCTACTCCGGGTATCCTATCAAGCCTCGACTCTCTGACTCGCCTGGATCTGAGGTCATGGTGATACCCTATTGCAAAACGGTGTGTCTCCTCCTGTATATTACCGATAAATGCGAACACCGCAGGAAAAGACGCTATGCCGATTTCTTCCCCGTCCGGCGTTATCAGTGCACGGGTCCTGTGCCTGTCATCCTTCACCATACCAAACACAGGGACTCTGACTCCGGCAGCTTCCATCGCCTCCCGAGCCGCTCTGGCGTGCGACGCACCCCCATCTATCAGCACCAGGTCCGGCAGCGGTGCAAAAGCCTCGTCGCCGTCTAAATACCGTTTGAAGCGTCTCCCCACCACTTCGCGCATTGAACCATAATCATCCGGTCCGGATATGGCTTTCAATCTGAACTTTTTATAGTCCCTTTTAAGGGGTCTGCCGTCCGAATAAACGACCATCGAGGCCACTATATCATCTGCTCCCGTATTCGAGATGTCAAATGACTCCACCCTCTCCGGTGGTTTGGGCAGCTTCAGCGCATCCATCAGCCACTTTGCTGTTTTCGTCACGCGCTCCTGGGCGGAAGTCCTGCGCACTGCCTCCTCCCTGGCATTTTCCATTGCAGCCAAAATAAATGCCCTGTTCGCACCACGCTGCGGTGCAATCACGTTTACAGTATGCCCGCACTCCTCCGTCAGAAACCGGGAAACCTCTTCCAAATCTCCTGTATCTACCGGCAGCAGCACAGTTCCGGGCATGATCTCACGGGCACTGTAATACTGCCGTGTCAGAAGGGACAGAGTCTCCTCTCCCTCTGCCAGCGGATCATCGAAAACCTCCACATCCTTACCCAACAGCTGTCCCTGAATATAGTGCAGCACTGTGAAGCAGCTCTTCACTTCACTGCTGTATAATCCAACCGCATCCGTATCTGATGTTCCCTTCAACAGCACCTGCTGACGAGTCTCAAGTGTTTTCAAAGAGCGCAGCACATCCCTCAATCCTGCCGCTTCCTCAAATTTCAATGCCTCCGCTGCCGTCTCCATCTGCTGCTCCAGCCTCATAGACAGCTCCCCGATCTTTCCGCGCAACACCATAACCGCACGGTCTATTGCTGTCCGATACGACTCCTTCGTCAGTGTCCCCCGGCACCACCCCTCACACAAACCCATATGGTAATTCAGGCATGGCCGCTCCTTCCCAAAGTCTCTCGGAAACACCCGCGAACAGGTAGGTAGACGCAGACATTGACATATGGCGTCTATCGCAGCCTTTGTTGTGCTTCTTCCACCAAATGGGCCAAAATACGACGCACCATCATCCTCACGTTTTGCTGCGATGGAAAAGCGCGGATACTCGCTTTGCAGATCCGCCCGGATAAAGGGATAGCCCTTGTCATCCTTAAGAAGTATATTGTATTTCGGTGTGTAATGTTTTATCAGGGAATTTTCTAATACAAGAGCCTCAAACTCCGATGAAGCTATAATCACCTCAAAGTCCGCAATATTTGATATCATTGCCTCCGTCTTGGTGTTATGCGAACCGTGAAAATAACTGCTCACCCGGTTTTTCAGTGCTTTTGCTTTCCCCACATAGATCACACCGCCCTCAGCGTCCCTCATTATGTAGACGCCCGGCTTCAATGGAAGTGCCAGCGCCTTCTCGCGCAGCTCCTCCAGCATAGCTGTCCCCCTTTATCCGCAATATCTTCCAAAAGCAACGGCCTGTTTCTTCCCAGGAAACAGGCCGTGGCCGCTCTATCGGCCTTCTTTACTGTTAAAGCCGTTCACTTCCGGCCAATTATACCAGCTGTAGTCAGCTCTTATTCCGGTGGTGCTGCACGCAGCGCGGTGATTCCGGCAGGGGAGCTGTGGCAAGCTGCTACCAGAACCGGCTCACAATACCACGCCGCCCGCCTCGCTCCTGCGAACCGATCCCACTTCTTCGCCGAAGCTGACAGAATTTCGGACCTCAACGTGCTTTCACTCTGCAAAATCTCTGGAAATCAGCTCACAGAGTGTCTCCACCGCCTGCTCCTCGTCCTTGCCATCGGCCACTACATTGATTGTCATACCCTTGATTATTCCAAGTGACAATACGCCCAAAAGACTTTTTGCATTTACGCGTCTCTCATCCTTCTCAATCCACACGCTGCACTTAAACTCATTTGCCTTCTGTGTAAAAAATGTAGCGGGTCTTGCGCGAAGACCAACCTGGTTCATGACAACGACTTCCTTAACAAACATTGCTGCTCCTCCTTTAATTTAAGTGCGCCTTCAGGCTACGCGCACGTTAAAACGGTACCATGGAATATAATATAAGTATTTTAACAAAGCCCTGTTAAATCGTCAATAAACAAAATTGGCGAATATTAGACCCCTTGCACCGAAAAAATTATGTGTTTTTCACAAGTATAGCTCTCGTCATATCCAAGTCTTCTGCTCCCTCCATGCTGAATCATACAGCCAATCACCTCAATTCCGCTATGGTGACTCCCGACTCCCCCTCTCCATACCGCCCCAGCCTGTAGCTTTTCACCTGCTTGCACCGCTTCAGTGCATCCTGTACTGCACTGCGCAGTGCCCCGGTTCCCTTTCCATGGATTATCGTCACCTGCGTCAGATGTCGCATCTCCGCGTTATCTATAAAGCGCTCCAGCACACCTATGGCCTCCCCCACGGTCATACCTCTCAAGTCAAGCTCCGACCGCATCGTGCCGCTTGAGGCCGGCACTGATACTGCGGCCGCTGCTTTCCTGTCACTTGCCGTCTCGCCCCGCAAAACCCGTACCTCGTTCTGTCGCGCCGTCACCTTCAATATGCCGGCCTGGAGTTCTATTGTGCCATCCTGCTGGACCGCTGTCACCGTTGCCTTTGTACCAAGCGCCAACAGCTCCACCACATCCCCTGCTCTGGCTGGTCTTGTCTCCCCCTGTGTGCGCTGCGGCTTCTCCTCATCTGTTATGATCCGTGATTCCGCTTCATTGAGGTTCCTTCGAAGCTCAGTCTTTGCATCGTTCAGGCGCTGAAAATCCGCTTCCTGCTGAACCTGCCTCCGCAGCCTATCCATCTCCCGGAATGTGTTGTCCGCTGCTTCTCTTGCATCATTTATAATGCGTTCAGCTTCATGCCTCGCATTCTTCGTGAATTTCTGCCGCTCCTCCTGTGCCTCTCTCCGCTCCCGTGACGCTTCCTCTGCTTCCTCCTGCGCCCTTTTCAGAAGCCGCGACGTCTCCTCTTTCCGTGCCTCCGCCTCTTTTCGCTCACGTTCCAACAGAGTGAGTGCCTCTTCAAAGTCCGCATCTCCCGAGTTCATCCGCTTCCTCGCATCCCGGATTATTTCCTCCGGTATGCCGAGCCGCTCTGAAATCGCAAATGCATTTGATTTGCCCGGTATGCCCATCTGCAGCCTGTAGGTTGGCCTGAGTGTATCCACGTCAAACTCACATGACGCGTTCATTACCCCCGGTTCAGTCATTGCATATATCTTCAGCTCCGCGTAATGGGTTGTCGCCGCCACTTTCGCTCCCAAGGCTCTGACGTATTCTATCAATGCCACGGCCAGCGCAGCACCCTCTGTGGGGTCTGTCCCGGCTCCTAGCTCATCAAAGAGCACAAGCGTTTCACTGTCACACTCCTTCAATATGCCGGAGATGTTCGTCATATGTGAGGAAAAAGTTGACAATGACTGCTCAATAGACTGCTCATCGCCAATATCCGCCAATATCCGGCCAAAAATCGTCATGCGGCTTTCGTCGCCTGCCGGGATATGCAATCCGCACTGCGTCATCAGGCTCAGCAGTCCCAGTGTCTTGAGGCTCACTGTCTTTCCCCCAGTGTTGGGCCCTGTTATCACCAGTGTGTCAAAGCTCCCGCCTATACCTATGTCAATCGGTACTGCCTGCTCCTGCTTGAGCAGAGGGTGACGCGCTTTATGCAATGTCACCGTTCCGTCATCCGTCACCTCCGGCTGCACACAATCCAGCCTGTATGACAGCTTAGCCTTGGCAAATATAAGATCCAGCTTCACCAGTATGTCATAGTCTTTCTGAATACAGTCCTCAAACTCCGACGCCTCCGCGGATAACTCCATCAATATGCGGTCTATTTCCCGCTCCTCTCTAGCCAGAAGCTCCCGTATCTCATTGTTCGCCTTTACTGCACTCATCGGTTCTATGAACAGTGTGGCTCCCGATGCCGAGACTTCATGTGTCAGTCCTGGCACCGCACTCTTGTGCTCCGCCTTTACCGGAACCACATAGCGTCCATTTTTCATCGTTATTATTGGTTCCTGCAATGCCTTCTGATATGTTGGCGAGGTTATTACCTTCTGTAACGCCTGACGTACTCTCTCCCCCGCTACACGCATTGACCGGCGTATATCAGCCAATTCGCTGCTGGCCGCATCGGATATTTCTTCCTCGCTTATGATGGAGTTCGTTATCTTCTCCTCAAGATATTTATTTGCCCTCAGTGATGAGAACAGATAGCCCACCGATCCCGGCTCCGTCTTGCTGCCAGCGGCATACTCTGCCGCTCCCCTCGCCGCTCTCAATACTCCAGCTATCTCCAGAAGCTCCTTTGTATTCAGCATTCCCCCTGCCCCGGCTCGCCTTAATGACGCCCCCACGGGCTTTACTCCGGAAAAGGCCGGACTACCATTTAACATCATCAGGTTTTTTGCGTCCGTTGTCTCCTGGAGCAGCTGTCTGACAGTTTCCAGATCTGATTCCGGTCGCAAGCTTCTGGCTGCCACCCGCGCACCTTCACTGACGCACTCCGACGCAACCAGCTCCAGCACGGCCGGGAGCTCCAACACATGCTGTGATTTTTCATATAACGTCATGCTCCTTCACCCCTCCTTCACGGAACCAGGTTTTAAGCTGATTTCCGCATAACAGCCGACTCACCGCTCTCATGCGCCGATCAGAATGCTCGCGCAGATGTGTTCAGCTAAAAGTATTTCACGCAGGTAGTCCACTTAAAGTCAACGGCTCCCCTTAATCGCAACGGGCCGCAAGGCTGATTCTCATTCGCCTTGTCTCCCATTCTCACTTCTCTCCCCCATCTGCAGACTATATCACATCTCTCTGCGTTTTTCAACAGGCACTTTCCGGTCTCCCGGAGAATGATTTTCAATTTGCTTTCCTCAGAATACTCGCCTCTATACATCCACGTCCCCTGCGCCGGCGTACTGTGTTCGCTTGGAATTCTCTCTTATAACCGCGATAAGAGATAAGATCTGTTCCTGTCCTCGATATGAAACTCAGCTGTACTGCGGGAAACCGACTTTTATGTTCCGTTTCCCCCTTATTACCAGCTTTGAAACGAATTGTATATTATTCACAATTTGTTTACAGCTTCTTCTCAAAATCTTCTGGCTTTTTACCATAAACTAATGTATCATAGTGTTGGACATAGTCGTCGCAGCTTCAGCCGCGGCGTTTCACCGATGCCCCCTCCGATTCTGCGGCAGCAGCCGCGGAGTATGCCAACGGATTGAAATGCGGGCATTTTACCTTAGCTTCACTTGAGCGCAGCCCCGTGTGTTGGGGCCGCGCTCAAGCCCATTTGAGGCTCTATCCTGATCCTGCACACTTTAATCGTAATACCGTAGACAGTAGAAAGGTGTGTGCTTTCTTTGAATAAAAACAAGCATTTTACTGATAAGCGCAAGCAGCTTAACACCGCTCTAAAAAGTGGGAAGCGGGGGTTCTTCCATCTCATCATGGGCCGAACAGGTGTTGTAGCACTGCTGCTTGTTATTGACATCGCCCTCATGATTGCAGCCTTTCGATGGCTCAACCGCGGCTTCCAGCTCTTCTTCAGCGGCGGCTCCACTATTATCTCCATTGTGATGCTGATTTATCTGCTGAATTCATCCCATAACACTGACGTTAAACTTACCTGGTGTGTGCTTGTCGCTCTCTCCCCGCTCTTTGGTGTACTGCTCTATATCTATATTAAACTGGACCTTGGCCACAGAACTGAACAGTACCTGCTGCACAACACCTTAAAGGAAACTGCTTCCTTCAGGGTATACGATCAGGAGACGCTTCATGCGCTCTCAGAGAGCGACCCTCTGGCCGGCAACCTGGGAAGTTACCTCTCCCAGTGCGGCTTCGACACCTTCAAAGGTACTTCTGTCTCATACTTCCCTGACGGGGAGGCCAAATTTGAAGCCCTGAAAACTGAACTTGAAAAAGCCGAACACTTTATATTTATGGAATATTTTATTGTTGCAGAAGGGGAGATGTGGAACACCATCCTGGACATATTGGTCCGCAAGGCCGCTGCCGGAGTCGAGGTTCGGTTTATGTACGATGGCACCTGCGCTTTCACCTGTCTCCCGTACAGCTACCCCAAAAAGCTTCAGGCAATGGGTATCAAATGCAAGATGTTTGGTCCATTTCACCCAATCGTGACCACCTCCTACAACAATCGCGACCACCGTAAAATTGCTGTCATCGATGGAAAAACGGCTTTCACCGGAGGTATCAATCTTGCTGATGAATATATTAACAAGCTTCCAAGGTTTGGCCACTGGAAGGACACGGCTATCATGCTCCAGGGAGAGGCTGTGCGAAGCTTTACTCTGATGTTCCTCCAGATGTGGAACCACAATGAGAGTGAACGCGAATATGAGAGGTATATCCTGTCCGCTGAGCAATGCCATGTTCACAGTGATGGCTTTGTTATCCCGTATGGCGACAGTCCGCTGGACAAGGAGCTCGTCGGAGAAATGGTTTATCTGCACATGATAAACACTGCCAGGGGCTCTGTATCCATCATGACGCCGTATCTCATACTCGATAATGAGATGATAACTGCTCTGATCTTTGCTGCCAGACGCGGTGTTGATGTACGCATTATTCTGCCCCACATCCCTGATAAAAAATATGCCTTCGCCCTGGCAAAAACGCATTATCCTGAGCTTCTATCCGCTGGGGTCCATATTTTCGAGTATACACCTGGTTTCGTTCACGCGAAAGTTGTCCTCTGTGATGACATCTGCGCAGTTGTTGGTACGATTAACTTTGACTACAGAAGTCTATACCACCACTTTGAATGTGCCGCTTACTTATACAACGTTCCGGCTCTCGCCGATATCAAGCGCGATTTTATGGAAACCGAAGCCGTATCCCAGCAGATCACCCTCGCAGACGCCGCCACCGAAAAGCTCACGACCAAGGCCGCTGGCGCGGTGCTAAAGCTCATTGCCCCCCTGCTGTGATTTTTCATTAATAACACTTGTACCTTTAGCAAAAATGTGCTAGACTTGATGTACAGTTTGATTGAAGGAGTACGGACAATGAGTGAGATAAAAGATATTGCTCTCGCCCCCAGCGGCGAGAAAAAAATCCAGTGGGCGGCTCGGTATATGCCTCTGCTTCGGAGCATTGAGAGAGATTTCATAAATGACAAGCCGTTCAAATGGCTTAAAATCACTGCTTCTCTGCATCTTGAGGCCAAGTCTGCGGTCCTTTGCCGGGTTCTAATGGCCGGAGGGGCTGATCTGCGGATAACGGGCTGTAACCCGCTCTCCACTCAGGATGATGTAGTAGCAGCACTTGTAAATGGTGGTGCGGAGGTGTATTCCTGGTACGGCTGCACGCAGGACGAGTACGATAACCATCTGCGCAGGGCTCTGGAATTTGGTCCGAACATTATCATTGATGACGGCGGCGACCTTGTCTCAATGCTCCATAAAGAATTCCCCGATCTTCTGCCCAATGTAATCGGAGGCTGTGAGGAGACGACCACCGGCATTATTCGTCTTCGGGCCATGGCCAAGGAAAACGCGCTCAAGTTCCCCATGATAGACGTAAACGACGCCCGCTGCAAGCATTTCTTCGACAACCGCTACGGTACTGGGCAGTCTGTGTGGGATGGAATTAACCGGGCGACGAACCTTTGCGTGGCCGGAAAGAACGTCGTTGTTGCTGGCTACGGCTGGTGTGGACGTGGTATAGCCATGCGTGCCAAGGGACTCGGAGCACGTGTCACCGTTACGGAGGTCGATCCGGTCAAGGCCCTCGAAGCCATGATGGACGGATACCGGGTCAGAACAATGGACGATGCCGCCCCGGAAGGGGATATTTTCGTCACCGCAACAGGCTGCTGCGATGTAATCACCGAACGTCATTTTGACCGCATGAAGGATGGCGCGATCCTTTGCAACGGCGGCCACTTCAATGTGGAGGTAGATGTGGACTGGCTGGAGAAGAACGCTGTGTCCACTGGTGAAGGCCGTACTGCCGTAACTCGCGGCTATACACTTAAAAATGGTCGAACACTGTTTGTCCTGGCAGAAGGCAGACTGGTCAATCTTGCCTCAGGCGATGGTCACCCTGTCGAGATTATGGACATGAGCTTCGCTATCCAGGCCCTTGCTTCTCGGTTCATCGCCGACAATCGCGGTTCGTTCTCCAAGGGTGTTCTCCCTGTTCCTGACGAAATTGACTACGACGTTGCCCGCCGTAAGCTGCGCGCCTGCTCCATGTACATCGACGAGCTGACAGATGCTCAGAAAAAATATCTAGAGAGCTGGGCCTTATGATAACTGCCCTTCTCTCCTTCAGTTCCACGTCCTTCTATTCTCCTGCCTCTTAGCGGCATCTATGTGAGACATCTCTCCTCCCTAAAGCTGCTTCAGTAACTCAAATCCCGGCAGCATTGATTTGCGTTTACGTCCGGACCGCACCCCATACTCCTTCGCTTCCGCTATCTGCGCTGCACGCACTCCGCCTGGAGGACAGATATTCATCATTGTCCTCTGAAAAAATGACAGGCTCTGACTATTTCAGTCAAAGCCTGTTTCTGTTTTGTAAGATGCTTGCGCCTTTTACGTAAAGCTTATCACCTTTTCCTTTGGTGGGCGTGTTGGTTTTACTGAGTCAGCGTAGAGTACCGGCCCTTCTCCATCATAAGCCGGATTCTCCTCCATATGCACTGTCGCAGTTACCTCCACCCAATCCCTCTCTCTTACCGGATCCGCCCCATCGTATTGGCATATGAAGCCCAGAAATGAGAGGTCCTCCGCACAACACGTCATTGCCATCCGTCCAGGCACAAACCGGTTGGGCGGCATCCCTGACGGCCTCACTACCTGACCCGTAAACTGCACTCTCTTCCCTATATACCTCTCAGCATTATCCAACACATCTATATACCAGATGCCGTACCCCTGGTCATCCAGCTTTATCGGATCATCTGTCAGTGAATAGGGCAGATCTTCTTCAAATGTGCTGTTTATCTCCCCGTTCTTGTCCTCAAATATAATCTGTGCCTGTTGGTTAATGGCTTTGACATTCCTCTTGAATACGTTCAGGCCATCTATATTATCGCATCGGTTGAACACTATCAGATCAGAGCCTCGCAGCATCTCTGCCACCAGTGACTTCATGTTCGTATAGTAAACCGTGAAAGTTGAGGCATCTATCATGGTCAGCTGCTGCTCCACCCTCCAATTTCTCGGACACCGCAGCTTCTTCGTGTTCCACATCCCGTTCATCTCTATCACTATCCGCTCAGGCCTGTGCAGCTTTTCCAGCTTTGTAAGATTCTCGGGATTGAAATCCTCTTCGCTCTCAATTGCCTCCAGCTCTGTGTTGCTCATCCTCAGCAGTCCAGGACTGTACTCCTCCTCGCCGTCCTCACACAGCAACAGCAGTGTCTTCCCCCTTATCTGGAAATAGGGCTGTGACATCGTGTATGTCATGAACGCCGTCTTCCCGCTGTCCAAAAAGCCATTTATTATATATACCGGTTTCATTCCTGCTCCGCCTTAAATAGCTCCCTCAGCGCATCCTCCTTCAACTCGGAGCCTATCACGCACATCTTGCCAGTTACCGCCGGCGCACCATATCGTATCTCCGGCTCTCCTGGCACATAGTCAAAATGCAGCCATCTCTCTCCGCCGTTTACCATTCCCTTCGCCCGGAGAACCGTCCCATACGTTCCCTTATCCAGTTCCTCCAATATTGCCTGAAGCCGCTCACGACTATACACTGCCGGACTCTCCTGCCCCCAACTGGTAAATATCTCATCCGCGTCATGCTCGCCCTCACCATGGTGATGGTGATGATGTTCATCGTGCTCGTGATCGTGATGATGTTCGTCGTGCTCGTGATCGTGATGATGTTCGTCGTGCTCGTGATCGTGGTGATGTTCGTGATCATGGTGATGTTCCTCCATGACCTGCTTCATCAGCTCCTCCTCCAGTCCCGCTCCTCCCTCTATAGTCTCAAGTATATCCTCTCCGCTCAGCTCACTCAGAGGTGTCGTTACGATCTCCGCCTTTTTGTTATGCTCCCGTATAAGCTCAACCGCCTGCATTACCTTCTCCGATGAGGCTATGTCTGTTCGGCTCAGAACTACCGTCCCGGCATACTGAATCTGATTCTCAAAGAACTCTCCAAAGTTCTTCATA
>CAYPMJ010000014.1:0-23849 GCA_964411785.1 uncultured Oscillospiraceae bacterium | reverse complement strand
GGATGGAATTTCAATTCTGAAGAAGCTTCGGGAAAACGCGGCCACGGCGGATATTCCTGTTATCATGGCCACGGCCAGGGGAACTGAATACGACAAGGTGATTGGCCTTGATCTTGGCGCGGACGACTACCTTGCCAAGCCCTTCGGCATGATGGAAATGGTGTCACATGTGCGGGCGATTCTGCGTCGTGCTGAGAGAGGAAACAGGGCAGGAAAATTACAGGTGGGCGAGCTCACACTCAACCTGGGCGGACATACTGTCTTTGCCTGTGGGGAACGGGTGCAGCTTACTCTGAAGGAATACGAGCTGCTTAGAATGTTCATGGAATCCCCCGGCCTGGTTTTCACCAGGGATCAGCTTCTGAATGCAATCTGGGGCGATGGCTACATTGGAGAAACGCGGACGGTGGATGTCCACATAGGTACGCTGAGAACAAAGCTGAGGGACTGCGGGGAGTACATTGAAACAGTGCGGGGAGTGGGCTATCGCATGGAGGCGCAGCTGTGACGAAACGCATTTTTCGCTCAATCTGCCTTGTCTCCCTCGGGGTTGCGGTTGCCTCAGTGGTGCTGTTTCTCCTTGTGCTCTACGACTACTTCGGCGGAGTGCAGAAAAAGCAGCTCCGGATGCAGACGGAGCTGGCTGCCCACGCTGTCACCAATGAGGGCGCAGCCTTTTTTGAAGGGCTGGAGACCTCCGATTACAGGATCACATGGATTGGAGCAGACGGAACAGTTCTCTACGACAATCGCTCAGATTCCGGAGACATGGAAAACCACATGGAGCGGGAGGAGATCAGGGAGGCACTGGCCTCGGGCCAGGGAGAGAGCTCAAGGTATTCGGTTACGCTGATGGAGCGGGCGCTCTACTGCGCAAGGAGTCTGCCGGACGGTTCCGTTATCCGCCTGTCTGTCTCCCAGAACACACTGCTCACGCTGCTCCTGGGCATGATGCAGCCTATCTGCTTTATTATTGCCATCGCCATTGTTCTGTCCCTGGTCCTTGCATCGCGGCTGTCAAAGAGCATCGTAAATCCCCTCAATGCGCTGGACCTGGACAAGCCGCTCCAGAACGATGGCTACGACGAGCTGGCGCCGCTCCTGAAGCGCATGGACAGCCAGCAGCGGCAGATCAGAAATCAGAAAGATGAATTGGAGAGAAAGCAGAGGGAGTTTGAAACTGTCACAGAGAATATGACGGAGGGAATTATACTTCTGAACACTGCTGGAGACGTCATTGGGATCAACCGCGCGGCGAAACGGATGTTCGGGGCGGACGAATCCTGCCTTGGAAAGCACCTTCTCTCAGTAAATCGCAGCCCACAAATCGCAGACCTGCTCTCAAGTGCGGAGACCGGACGCCGCGACGAGAGGACGATGGACCTTGCCGGCGCGCGATATCAGATGCTCCTCAGTCCTGTGAAGAGCGGGGAGATGCTCTCCGGCTCTGTCCTTCTGGCAATCAATGTCACAGAAAAGGAAAAGGCTGAGCAGATGCGGCGCGAATTTACAGCCAACGTCTCCCACGAGCTGAAGACGCCGCTTCACACCATAGCGGGCTCCGCGGAGCTTCTGGCAAACGGAATTGTCAGAGAGGAGGACCGTATGCGCTTTTACACCCGTATCCAGTGGGAGGCGAAACGGATGATCCGACTGGTGGATGATATTATCTGGCTGTCCCATCTGGAAGAGGGCGCCGAGGACATGAGACGGGAGAAGGTCGATCTTCTGCTTCTTGCCGAGGAGACTGTAAACTCCCTGCGTGAGGAGGCGGAAAGTGCCGGCGTCGCAATGACGTTGGATGGGGAGAGCGCGGTGATAGAGGGCATACCGCAGCTTTTACAGAGCATTATTTACAATCTCTGCGACAATGCCATCAAATACAACCATGAAAATGGGAGCGCAGCCGTAACTGTGAAGAGAACCGAAGACGGCGCTGTCCTCACAATTGCAGACAGCGGTATAGGTATTCCGCCTGAACACCAGGAGCGTATATTTGAACGCTTCTACCGGGTCGACAGAAGCCGATCCAAGGAACGCGGCGGGACGGGCCTGGGACTATCCATTGTCAAGCACGCCGCAAGACTTCATAACGCGAAAATCGACCTTTGGAGCGCGGAGAACAGGGGTACGACGATAACTGTCACATTCAGTGATAAAACCGGACCCGTCGACGGGGATGTCCGCAGACAGATATCCTGAACATCGGACATACGTACCCGGCTCTCACTCAAGGCGCATCGCGGCCTTCTTCCATCTGCCGGAGCTGTAGCGCACGGCCATGAAGAATGTTCTTATGCACTGATCCGCAGCCAGAGCTATCCACGCGCCCCAGAGGCCAAGATCAAATACGTTCATGAGCAGCGCACAAAGGCCGGTCCGGATACCAAGAATGGTGATCAGAATCACAAAGGCTGTGTAACGCGTGTCCCCGGCCCCGCGAAGTCCCCCGGAGACAATGAACTGATCTGCCTGAAAGGGCTGTGTTGCCGCCAGCATTATCAGTATCTTTCCACCTGTTCTGACTACATCCTGATTTTTGTTATAGAAGCCCACAATGATCTGCCCGCATGACGCCAGGACAGCCATCATCACGATTGCCACAGCAAAGCCCACGCGGCGTGTTTCACGCATATACAGCTCAGCCATGTCCTGACGGCGCTTTCCCAGACTCTGCCCGATAAGCGTTGTCACCGAGTTTCCAAACGCCTGACCTACCATGAAACTCATGGACTGAACGCTCATGCATATCTGATGAGTGGCGTAGAGCGTCTCACTAAGCCCGGCAACCATGCGTGTATACAGAATGATGCCTGTCCTCATGAACAGCTGCTCCACCATGGACGGGACGCCTATGCCCACAACGCTCCTCATAATACCGACGTCAAACCTGAAGCGCTCCTTGAAATCAAGGTAAATATACCTGCGCTTACTGAGAAGAACC
Source organism: uncultured Oscillospiraceae bacterium (assembly GCA_964411785.1). GTDB lineage: Bacteria > Bacillota > Clostridia > Oscillospirales > Oscillospiraceae > RUG626. Next base: position 20,905 of record CAYPMJ010000014.1, on the reverse strand, counting down.
CAGGCGGCGATAATAAATGCCACGGTCTGCCCGATGACCGTTGCCCAGGCCGCACCGGCAACGCCAAGCGCAGGACAGCCAAATTTGCCGTAGATCATTATGTAATTCAGAATCAGGTTGAGTACATTGGACACAGTATTGTAAAGCATAGGGGTGCGCGAGTCGCCGATTCCTCTCAGTGCCGCTGTTACGGTAAACGTGAGGCACATCGGTATGAATCCGTAAAGCTGAATATTCAGGTACTGAGTACCCAGCCTCAATGTCTCATCCGACATTGCGGACGCGCTCATGAAACGTATGAGTGAGGAGCTGGAGAGAAGGCCCACCAGCATGAACACAGCTGAGATAACCAGCGTGAGCAGCAGCGACTGCCTGACAACCTGGTTTGCCCTGTCCTGCTTTTGCTGCCCGCGGAACCTGGCTACAACGGCTGTGGAGCCGACGTTCAACGCCTGAACCAGCGTCATGAGCAGAAACTTCGGCTGCGCAGCAAGACCCACAGCAGAGAGTGCGGTAAGGCCAACATTTTCCGGCTGTATTCTCCCCACCATCATCTGGTCGGCCATGCTTGTCAGCTGCGTCAGCACAAGCTCCACAAAGCTGGGCCAGGCTATGAGAACAACGTCTCTGAGAAGTCCGGAGCTTGTCACGCCCTCTGGGAGTGCCCGCCGCCTGACTCTTCCGGGAGGCTCGTTGCAGCCGTAGGGCAGGTTATCCAGTGTGATTCGGACAGTGCTTTTTTCTGACTTCATTCCTCTCTCTTTCCACGAAAATCAGTTTTATTGGATTTCCGTAAGCGGCCAACGCCGCGTCAACCCGGCATTCAGGCGTCAGCGCCCTCGTATGCCGGGATATATTATTTCCTAAAGCCTGCCTTGCCAGAATATGACCGTGTTTTAAATTGACAGCAGCGTCAATTATATCGTATATCCCTGTTTTTGTCAAATCTTCAGGAGAAGTTCACACGTCATTCCCACACAGTACAAGCGCTAATCTGCCAAAGCGTGCTGGAAAATAAGACAGCAGAAGCTCCCGACAGGGACTGGTGAGCGGCAGAATCATCCCGAGTTTGACGCAAAATAATCCTGCCACGCTTTACGATGGAGCGAAAATCTGGTATACTGGGTGACAGAAGACGTGGAAAAAGAGGAGGCAACATCGGGGATGCTGACATTAATTCTGGGCAGGGCCGGAAGCGGAAAGACGGGCATGATATATCAGAGCCTTAAAGAGGATGTTGAAAAGCGGATAGAGGGCAGCATACTGATTGTACCGGAGCAATACTCACACGCGGCTGAGAGAATGCTGGCGATGAGCTGTGGGGACAGCGCCAGTTTATATGCGGAGGTACTGAGCTTTACAAGACTCTCAAGCAGGGTATTAGCAGAAACAGGTGGAATGGCAGATAAGCAGATGGACGGAGGCGGGCGGGTGCTGGCAATGAGTCTGGCTGCCAGGGAGACCGCGTCGCAGCTCACAAGGTACAATGTGGGCAGCCGCAGACCGGACTATATGAGGAGCCTGCTGGCCACATACGACGAGCTGCGCGCCGCAAGAGCTGGGAGCCGGGAGCTCCACATGGCGTCGCTTAAGGAGGGCGGCGCGTTGGGCGGAAAGCTTAAGGACCTGGGACTGATATTTGAGAGCTATGAGGCTGTCAAGGAGATGAGCGGACTGGACGCCGGGGATCGCCTGGACAGACTTGGAGATGCGATAGGAAAAAGTACAATAGGGAACAGCGGACATATCTATATAGACGGATTTACAGATTTCACAGGGCAGGAAATGCGGGTAATAGTGGAGCTTCTGAAAAAAGGGGCAGAGATGACCGTCTGCCTGACCTGCGATTCACTGTACAGTAAAGAGATATATTTCCGTATGCCGGCAAAAACCGGCCGCAGACTTCTCGAAGAGGCTGAGAGACAGGGAGTAAAGACGAGGACGGAAATCGTCAGGCGGAAGACGTCGGAGGAAAATGCCCTGCAATATATGGAGCGCAAGCTCCTGGACAGCGATGTGACACCGTTTTCAGGGGAGACAGACAGTATTGAGATATACCTGGGCAGCTGTGAAGAGGAGTGCTCGATTGCGGCAGCAAGGGTATTGGAGCTCGTCCGCGGAGGTGCTCGTTTCCGGGATATAGCCGTGACAGCGCCGCAGTGGGAGAACTATGAGGCGGTGCTCAGGGGAGTGTTCAGAAAATACGATGTGCCGGTGAACATTACGGAGAAGTCAGATATACTGGAAAAGCCCGTGACAGCGGCACTTTTAGCTGCGGCGGATGTGCTGTCTGGCGGATGGGATACATACGATGTGTTCAGATACCTCAAAACAGGTATGACAGGGCTTTCACTTGAGACGGTGGATCTTCTTGAGAATTATGCGTTGAAGTGGTCGCTTAAGGGGGAACGTGCCTGGTGCGGCGGGGACTGGACGATGAATCCGTCAGGCTTTCAGGAGACATCGACCCCTGAGACTGAGGAGCGCCTGAAGCAGTTGAACGAGGCGCGGCGCACAGTTACAGGTCCGCTTCTCATGTTTGGACAGAGGTTGAGGCAGGGGGAAAGCGCCATTGAGAAGGTGCGGGGGACATATCAGTTTCTGGAGCAGACGGGCCTTTATGGGACCATACAGCGAAAGCGACGGCAGCTCATGGAGCGAGGGGAGCGCACGACTGCGGAGGAATACCGTCAGCTCTGGGATATCCTGGTGGGGGCGCTGCAGCAGTTTGCAGATATTCTCGGCGACACTCCTCTGGAACCGGACGAGTATCTGCGGCTTCTCAGGCTGGTGCTGTCACAGTATCAGGTGGGAGTGATTCCGGCGACAGTGGACGCAGTTCATGGGGGCAGTCTGTCCAGAGTACGTCCCAAGGGACTGAAGCATCTCATAGTTCTTGGCGCTTCAGACAGTGCGCTGCCGTCGAGGGAGGTGCGAACTGGTCTGTTTTCGCAGGAGGAGCGGGAAAGGCTGCGGGCGTTGGGAATAGAGCTGCTGGATGACCGTGAGGACGTGGTATCGCGGGAGCTTTATGACGTATATGCCGCGCTCACCCTTCCGAAAGAGAGTCTGACGATCACGGTTCCCGCCGGCGAGAGACGATCCTTTGTGGTGACAAGGCTCATTAACCTGTTCGGGCTCAGAGAACGGACCGCCGGAGAGGAGGTGTACACCGCAGCGGAGGAGCCGTGCTTTGAGCTTGCCGTCATGGGACGCACGCCATGGGCTGAGGCGGCGCGGGAGTATTTCAGCACACGTGAGGAGCGGAAGCAGGAACTGGCGCGACTGCAACAGGCAGTGAGTATGTCAAGGGGACGCCTCACCAGGCTCACCGCGGAGCGCCTCTACGGACGGGAAGTGAATGTTACTGCGTCCAGAGTCGATAAGTTTTATTCCTGTCGGTTTTCGTACTTCCTGAGGTATGGCCTCAGACTTCAGTCAAGGAGACGTGCGGGACTTGACGCGCCGGAGAGGGGGACCTTCATGCATTATGTACTGGAGCGTTCCGCCCGGGAGATAGAACGGCGCGGAGGTTACGACGAGGTGACATCGGAGGAGGTTCGCAGGTTCGTCCCGGGCATAGCGGCGGAATATGCGGAGAGCCGTTTGGGAGGGCTGGAGAATCAATCCGGAAGATTCAGATACCTGTTTGACAGACTTGTGAAGGAGTCCATACGTGTTGTGACGGAGCTTTTAGTCGAGCTGAGGAACTCACAGTTTCGTCCGATGGATTTTGAGCTTGTCTTTTCCGAGCACGGGGATCTCCCTCCGGTGGAGCTTGAAGCTGGAGACAGCCGCGTTCTGGTGAGCGGAATAGTTGACCGGGTAGACGGATGGGTAAGGGGAGATGACCTTTACCTGAGGGTGGTGGACTATAAGACCGGGAAAAAAGCGTTAAGTCTGTCAGATATCTGGTATGGTCTGGGGATGCAGATGCTCATATATCTGTTTGCGCTGAAGAGCAGTGGAAAGAACCGATACGGGCGCTCCATAATACCGGCGGGTGTGCTGTACGCCCCGGCGAGGGATGTGCTGATACCTGCCGACCATGACCTGACGGATTTGGAGCTTCAAGAGAAGCTGCTGAAGAAAATACAGCGCAGCGGGCTGCTGCTGGACGATCCGGAGGTAGTGGAGGCAATGGAGAAGCGGGAGGGGGACACCCACCTGCTGCCGGTTAAATTTTCCGGGGACGGGCTGCCTGAGGGAGACTGTCTGCTGAGCCTTGAGAGGCTGGGGAAGCTTGGGCGTCACGTCCAGGAACTGGTGGGGAAGATGGGCGAGGAGATACGCGATGGCGAGATCGAGGCGGATCCGTTTTTCCGGGGCCAGCAGGACAGCGCGTGCGCTGTCTGCGATTATTTTGACGCGTGTCATTTTGGCAGCGCTCCGGGGGACAGGCCAAGGCTGCTTACGCGGGTAAAGACGTCGGAGTTCTGGGAACGGATGGAGGAAAAGGAGAAAGCGAAATGAGCGACATAAAGCTTACACCAGAGCAGGCGGAGGCAGTCCGACAGCGAGGTGGTGCTCTGCTGGTATCTGCTGCAGCGGGCAGCGGAAAGACGCGTGTCCTGGTAGAGCGGCTGATGAGTTACCTGGACGAGGGCGTTGATATAGACGAATTTTTAATAATAACATATACGAACGCGGCAGCAGCGGAGCTGCGTGGGAAGATTCTGGATGCGCTGTATGAGCGTGCTGCGGCAGAGCCGGGGGATATGAGAATTCGCCGACAGATAAATCTGTGCGGCAGAGCGCATATAGAGACAATACACAGTTTCTGCCTTGGCCTTATCAGGGAGAACGTGAGTACCCTGGGACTGTCACCGGATGTGCGTGTCGCGGACGAGACGGAGTGCAGCAATCTGCGCAGGGATGTGCTGGAGGAACTCATAGAGGAGCAGTACAGCACCGGAGAGCAGTCCTTCAGGGAGCTCGCGGACACAATGGGTGCGGGGAAAGATGATACGACACTTGTAGAGACAGTCCTCGATGCGCATACAAAGCTTATGAGCCATCCGGATCCTGTTGAATGGGTAGATAACCAGCTTAAAGTTCTGGAGCTCGAGGGAGTGACGGACCTGGCACAGACTCCCTGGGGCAGAATACTTATGGAGAGGGCAAAACGGAGTGTAAAATGGCAGGAGCACAGGCTGAGTGAGCTGATGGATGAGCCGGAGCCGTTTGTAAAAGCCTATGGGCCCAGCCTTGCTGCGACGCTGAATGGGCTCAAACAGCTGCGGGAGGCGCTGGATATAAGCTGGGATGAGGCGAGACGTGTGGAGATTCCCATGCCGCGCCCAAAAGGGGTGTCCGGCTTTGAGGAGCAGAAGCTGGTACGAAAGCAGTGCATTGAGGAGATAAAAAAGCTGAGCGAGTTTTTTTATGATGACTCGGACAAGGCGCTTTCGGATCTCAGAAAAACGGCTCCTGTTGTCAGGGCTGTGCTGAAGCTGACATTGCAGTTTGAGGAGTGCTACTCCGCCAGGAAGCGCCGCAGGAATGTTCTGGACTTCTCCGACCAGGAGCACCTGGCGCTCCGTCTGCTGCAAGATCCTGAATTCAGCGCCGAGACAGCGGGGCGGTTTCGCGAGATAATGGTGGACGAGTACCAGGATGTGAACGCGATACAGGAGGCCATATTTAATGCGGTGTCGCGGGACGGAAAGAATATTTTCATGGTAGGTGACGTAAAGCAGTCCATTTATCGCTTCAGACTGGCCGATCCTGGTATATTTCTGCACAAGTACTCGTCGTTCAGAAATGCCGGGGAGGCCGGAGAGGGAGAGCCCAGGAAGGTGGTGCTGTCACGGAATTTCCGCTCGAGGGGAGATATTCTGGATGCAGTGAACTACGTGTTCCGAAATGTGATGTCGCCGGAGTTCGGGGATATAGCATATTCAGAGCGGGAGTACCTGAACGCCGGAGCGAAGTATCCGGAGAGCAGTGAAGAGGCAGTGGAGCTGGACGTGCTTGACTCGGGTGCATCCGCAGATGGCGATGAGGCGCCAGGAAAGACAGAGTATGAAGCACTCTACGCCGCCGGAAGGATACTGGAAATGGTGGGCAGATACCAGATAAGCGACGGCTCCGGAGGACAACGGCCACTCAGATTCGGGGATATAGCTGTACTCATGCGCTCTCCCAAAAGCCGCGAGGGTGAATGGACGGAGGTGTTTGCGCGCTGCGGCATACCATTGACCACCGGAGGGCGGGACAATTATTTCCAGGAGCCTGAGGTTTCGCTGATGATGTCAATGCTCTCAATAATAGATAACCCACGGCAGGATATACCGCTGGCCGCTGTATTGAGAAGCCCGATATACGGTTTTACAGCTGACGAATTAGCAGGTGTGCGGCTTAGTGCCAGGGATGGGGATTTTTATGAGGCGCTGACAGCTGCCTCGGAGACAGATGAAAAGAGTGCTGCGTTTCTTCGTGAACTGAATGAGCTGCGAGATGCCGCCCCGGAGCTGTCAGCGGCGGAGCTTCTGTGGCTGGTGTATACCAGAACAAACCTGTTGGCGCTTGTGTCTGCAATGCCTGGAGCCGCAGCCAGAAGACGGAATCTCATGACACTGTTTGAATACGCAAGGACCTATGAGCGAACTGGCTTCAAGGGCCTGTATGGCTTCATAACGTACCTTCACAGGGTGGCTGAGGAGGGAAAGGGACCGGAAGGATCGGTGACCGAGGCGGAGGACGCGGTCAGGCTCATGAGTATACATAAATCAAAGGGACTTGAATTTCCGGTGGTGATTCTCGCGGATACGACAAAGAGGTTTAATACAGACGATACAACAAAGCCTCTGCTCATACACCCGGAGCTTGGCATTGGCCCTAAGCTGGTAGACACGGACAGGCGCATAGAGTACCCGACGATTGCGAGGAGAGCCGTCCGGGAGAAGCTTCTCGAGGAGGGCCGATCAGAGGAGCTGCGCTTACTGTATGTGGCGCTTACCCGCGCACAGGAGAAGCTGATAATGCTGTGTACCTACGCGAACGCGGAGCGTGAACTTAAAAAAATAACCGGGATAGAACTGCCGGCGCCTCCTGAGCAGCTGAAAAATGCGAGATGCAGTGCGGAGTGGGTGCTGATACCGGCGCTGCGGCGGGAGGAGGGCAGCGCGCTCAGATATGGCGCCGCAAATATTCCCTCGGGGGAAGGGGCAAAATGGAAAATACAGCTTGTAACAGCGGTTCCGGAGACGAGGCGACCGGAAGATCTGGCGGAGAAGCCGGAGACGACAGACACGGAATATCTGGGCGAGCTTACAAAGAGACTGAGCTTTGAATATCCCTACCGGGAGGCAACACATATCTCGTCTAAAATAACTGCAACGGAGCTGAAGGGGACATTTGAGTCTGCGGAAGCAGCCGAGGAGGCGCAGCAGCTGACTGAGCAGTACAGGGAGGAGAGCCCGGTCAGACCGGACTTTATGGAGGGCCGTCGCGGACTGACAGCGGCGCAGCGGGGAACAGCGGTCCATGTGGTGATGCAGTACGCTGACTACTCGCACTGCCTGACGCAGGAGGGAGTCAGAGGAGAGGTTGAACAGCTTCAGGCGAGAAGGATACTCACAAAGGAACAGGCGGACGCGGTGCAGCCTGATATCATATCCGATTTCTTTCACACGATGCCTGGAGAGAGGATAATGAATGCGGAGAAGGTTTGGAGGGAGCTGAAGTTTTCACTTTTAGTGGACTCGAGCATTTTAGGAGAGGCAGCCGGGGAGCAGCTGCTGCTGCAGGGCGTTGTTGATTGCTGCATCCTGAGGAACGGGAAGCTGACGATAATAGATTTTAAAACGGACAGGGTAAACAGGGAGACAGCGGATGAGCGGGCGATGTACTACAAAGGACAGCTGAAGGCCTATGCCATGGCCATGGAAAGAATACTGGGCTTACCTGTGGAAGAGAAGCTTGTGTGCTTCCTTACATCAGGAATATGGAGGAGTATAGCATAAAATGGAATATTGATTTCCATGGGAATTTGTAAAAAGAGGGGGACAAAAGGAAACCAATATGGTATAATAACTGCAATGCAGTTATTATACTTAATTTAAGGCCGCGCCAAAGGCGCATGGCCAATTATACCATTTCGCTTCGCTCATCAGCGGAACGACCACAGATTAAGAGATAATATTAAACATGAAAAAGGTGAGGATTGACGGCGGATGAATGTGGAATTTGCAATACTGGACTTTATTCAGGAACATATGAGGAGCCCGCTGCTGGACAAGATAATGCCCTTCGTGACGGTCTTCGGAGATGGAGGTATATTCTGGATAATTGTGACGCTGATACTGCTGGCGATACCGAAGACACGCAAGCTGGGCATAGCGGCGGCAGTGAGTTTGGCAGTGGAGGCGTTATGCTGCAATGTGATAATAAAGCCACTTGTGGCCCGTGTACGCCCGTATGATGTGCGGGAGGTGGCGCTGCTTGTGAAAGCGCCAACCGACTACTCGTTCCCATCAGGGCATACAGGCGCATCCTTCGCAGTAGCGACGGCGCTGTGCTTTGGACGAAGTGCGAAGCTGGGAATTCCAGCAGTGGTGCTGGCCTTCATTATAGCCTTTTCTCGGTTGTATTTGTATGTTCATTATCCAACCGACGTACTGGCGGGGATGGTTATAGGCACACTGACGGGCCTTCTGGGGGCATTTGCTGCTGAGAAGATTGACGAGAAGAGAAAGCACCTTAAAAAAAGCAAACAGTGAAAATATGGTGCGTATAACCGGTTTTTGTATTCAGGAACCCCAAGTGCTGTAAATAAGTTAAAACTTCATGAGGGAGCGTGATATCATGAGCGAAGCAAGAGAGACAAATGTGGCGAACGATTCAAATGAGAAAAACAGGCCGAACGAACCAGACGAGCCTAAGGAGCTTAAGGAGCCGAAGGAACCAAAGGAAGCGAAGCAACAAAAGGAGCCGAAGGAATCAGAGGAACCTAAGGGGCAGAAGGGAGCGGGGGGAGCGAAGGGACAGAAGGGTGCAAAGGACCTTGACATGCAGATTGTGGAGCAGGGAGCGAGCTGCTATGTGAACCGGGAATTGTCGTGGCTGCAATTCAACGGGAGAGTCCTGGAGGAGGCACGTGATCCGCGCAATCCGCTGTGCGAGCGTCTGAACTTTGCGTCGATATTCCAGAGCAATCTGGATGAGTTCTTCATGGTCCGTGTAGGACTGCTGATGGATACTCTGGACGAGGGAGTGACAGATGACAAAACCGGCATGACCAGTGCGGAACAGCTGCAGGAGGTGCTTGATTGTTCCAGGACATTGCTGGCGGAGCGGGACAGGATATATAAGGGACTTATGAAGGAGCTTGCTGGGTATCATGTGGAGCTGTGCCGTTTTGCAAGCTTACAGGACAAGGAACAGGCCTGGCTGGAGAAGTACTTTGTTTCGGATGTGCTGCCTTTGCTGTCGCCGCAGATAATCGGGCATAAGCAGCCGTTTCCGTTTCTGCGCAATAAATGTGTTTATGCGGTGGCGACGCTGAAGACCAAGAATGGCAGTGACCGAATGGGCATAGTCCCCTGCGGAGACGCGGCTGTCCGTCGTCTGGTTCCGCTGCCGGGCGAGGGACTGAGGTTCGCGCTGGTAGAGGATCTGATAATACGATTTTTACCGAGGATATTTGAGCACTACAAGGTGGAGAACTCCGCCCTGGTGCGGCTTGTGCGCAGCGCGGATATCAGTGTGGACGACGACGCCCCGGACGCCCAGGAGATGTCTGCTGAGGATTATCGGAAGAGTATGGAAAAGCTCGTTCGCCGCAGAACGCGCCTTTCACCTGTGAAGCTGGAATACAGAGGTAAGCTCGACGAGAGCGTCAGAACGAGTCTCTGCGGGTACCTTGGCCTGTCAAAGAGGAATATGTTCCAGAGTGAGATACCCCTTGATTTATCATTTGTTGGTTTCCTGAGAGATGTGCTGCGTGATAAGGGAGAGCTATTCTACCCAAGAAGGGTTCCACAGAATTCCGCAAACGTGGATGCCGGCACACCGATGGTGCCGCAGATACGGAAGAAGGACATTCTGCTGTCCTATCCGTATGAGAGCATAAGGCCACTGCTGCGGCTCTTAAATGAGGCGGGACAGGATCCGGAAGTGGTATCCATAAAGATGACGCTTTACCGGGTGGCCAGGGGGAGCAAAATAATAGAGGCACTGGTAGACGCCGCAGAGAACGGGAAAGAAGTGGTGGTCCTTGTCGAGCTGCGGGCGAGATTCGACGAGGAAAACAATATCGGCTGGTCAAGAGTGCTGGAGCAGGCAGGGTGTCGTGTGATATATGGGCTTGACGGGATGAAGGTTCATTCCAAGCTGCTGCTCATAACACGAGTGCATGACGAACAGGTGGAGTATATAACGCAGATAGGCACAGGGAACTATAACGAGGACACTGTGAAGCTGTATACCGATTACGCACTGATGACTGCGTCACCGGAGATAGGCGCGGAGGCAGCGCGTGTGATGAATTGCCTCTCGCTGGGGGAGGCGGTGGAGGACACGAAATATCTGCTTGTGGCTCCGAACTGCCTGAGGTCCAGGATAATGACCATGATAGATGAGGAGATCGAGCGCGCAAAGAATGGAGGTGCGGCCTATCTCGGGTTCAAGCTGAACGGGGTTACGGATAAGGGATTGATAGACAAGCTCATTGAGGCGTCAGGGGCGGGAGTCCGCATAGATCTCCTGGTACGCGGAGTCTGCTGCCTGGTGGGGGGGATACCCGGTAAGACTGAGAATATCAGGGTATGCAGTATAGTAGGACGATATCTTGAGCATGGCCGTGTGTATATTTTTGGCGTTGATGAGAGGAGAAAGGTATATATATCCTCAGCGGACTTTATGACGAGGAACACGCAGCACCGTGTTGAGGTGGCAGTGCCGGTGTATGATGAGGATATACGGGGCCATGTGGAGAGGATGTTTTACCAGCAGCTCCAGGACACGGTGAAGCTCCGTGTACAGCAAGCGGACGGAACGTATAAGTACCAGAGAGGCGAAAGTGAATTTAATTCTCAGGAGAGCTTCTACGAAGAGGCATATCAGGGCAGCTGGGCTGTTGCAAAGCCGCAGGAGAAGCCGACTCACACGATACAGGAGAGAGCCAGAGTGTCTGAAAAGCCGAAAAAGCCGGTGGAGCAGCCAAAAGAGCAGGAGCAGTCAGGAGTACCGGTACAGCATGGTGAAAAGGTGAAGGCTGAAGCGAGTAAGGTATCGGCAGGTCAGAAGAAGGCAAAGCAGAACCCGGGAAAGAGTGGAATACAGGGTGTGCTTAATAAGATAATCGGAAGGAAAAAATGATGAGGTCAGGCGGAGAGGCGGAATGCGCTCTGAATCGTGTCCTGAGCAGACAAGCTTCGGAGAAACCAGAGAGGGGCTTCTGAAAGCCTGAGGCGCGGGGCAGAGAAGGAAAGCTGAATACAGGCATTGATTTCTTAATGCCATGGCCCATTATCATTGATTATGAAAGAGTCCTGCATACTGCGAAAAAGAATGTCGCTTTAAAGAAAGCGCCGTCTCCCACGGGGTAAGTCCCGGGGGAGACGGCGCTTACTACAGTGCGCTGCTGGAATCAACGTCCGCTTTCCGCAGTGGCCTCAGCCTACAAAACTCACAGGGTGCAGATGCCACATTGCTGCCTTCAGATTCCGTCCCTGTGAGGCGTCAGCATCAAAATGTGTCTTCTGCCTTGCTCTTTTCCACGGATTACTCCGGCTTAGTGGCGCGAGAAGCCACGTGCACGCATACCCTGACCTGCGCCCGAATCTGCTGTTCCGGTATCGTCTCCCGCGTCGCCGTTGTCAGGCGCGGTTCCGCCAGCTCCCGGAGTCAGGTCTGAACCGTTGCTTCCATTGTCCTGGTCTGCGCCGTCTGTATCCGGATCAAATATACCGCCGTCGTCATCTGGGACAAGTATTCCGCCGTTCCCGCCGGCTGTATTGTCATCGTCCCCGGTTATGCCGTCACCTATCACCCCATCCGTGGTCGAATCGCCGCTGTCCGCACCGGAGTCCATACCGCCGCACGCAGCAAGCGAGCATGTCAGCAGAAGAACTGCTGCAATATATACTGCCTTCTTCATTGTTCCTCCTTTTCCCTTCTAAAGCCTGTGACCGGTTTTGCGCTCATAGTATCTGCATGACAGCTGAAAACATTCATTAAGGGAGCTGAAAAAATTTTCAGCTCCCTTAAGCGATCTTTCCATTTTTTTCAAAAGCTTTACATTGTATATTCGCTGTGAATTATGCCGCTCAGCATGAACGTCCCCTCGTAGTCCTCAAAAACCAGCCGGAGGATTGACCAGTCTGTCAGCTCCTTTTCCTCCGTCCCGGGGTTGCACAGATCCACGAACTGTGCGCCCGGGAAAATGTCAGTAACATTCTCCAGCGAATTTCCTGTGCGGACAACAGTATTTACACCGATTACAAGCGATACGCTGTTGGTGTAGTCGTAGTCAAATACATAGTCATGCAGGAATCTATCCGCTGTAAGGTTAATCGGTGTCATGCTGTCCACTGTCAGGCCCCAGATGTAGCTCTGGTTGTCCTCACCGAATCCGGCGACCTCCTTGGCGGAGAAGCACAGATTGGCGGAGAGGTTAACTGTCGCGCTTGGTGAGATTACAAGTCCGTATTCAGGATGAACAAGACAGGACAAATCTTCATATTCTCCATTTTTGAGCAGCTCGGCCACGTCCAGCGCCAGGTCGACAAGCTGACTGGAGGAGACAGGAGCGTCTGCGGAGACAGATGATACAGGCTGTTCCGATGCCGGTTCGCGGCTTTGCAGAACAAGCCAGCACCCGGATGCGCCGACAGCTGCCGCTAACAGGAGACATAAGGTGTAAAGAATAGCTTTTTTCATAAGTACACCTCAATAACCAGAAATCTCTTCCTATTATAATGCACTGTCGACTATTTTACAAGAATAAACTGCAAGTTCCGGCACTTTTGTACGTTGTTGTATTGAGCATTTTCTGAATTGACACATTTCAGAGCCTCTCAGGATTTTTCCGGCAGGAAATGCGCTGCTCAGGCTCAAAATACATAGTGCATCTCACGCTTTTGCGCCCTTTCCAAAAGTCAAGTCCAAATTTGTGTGTAAATTGATTAAGGTTAATCCGGAAGGGGCTGCTTAAGATCCTTGTCTGCCACCCAGGCGAGACTGCAGACGCTGTCAAGGCGAGCAGCCCAAGCTATCTTGAGCAGCTCTGAGACGCTGCTGTTCTCCCGAAAAACGGCATCAGTCAGCCGGATTCACATGGATCATGATGTGTTTGATGTTTGAAAAATCCCGTTCCACGTTCTGGTGGACGCGTTCGGCGACGGCGTGGGCCTCGCGCAGAGATTTGTCACCGTCCACTTCAATTTCCAGATCGATGTAAACCTTGTTTCCGAACATCCGTGAGTGGAGAGAGTCCACCCGTACAACATCCGCCTGGTTGGAGATATAGTCGGAGAGGCGTTTGTCGAAGGCTTCCCCGCAGGAGGTGTCCAGCATTTTGGAGAGTGCATCCTTCAGTATGTCGTAGGCAACTTTAAGGATAAATAGGCATATGACGACGCTGGCCACAGAATCAAGTACCGGAAAGCCCAGCATGGCTCCGCCAATACCGATAAGGGAACCAATGGAGGACAAAGCATCGGAGCGATGATGCCAGGCGTCCGCCATAAATGCAGCGGAGTTAATCAGCCTGGCGTAGTGGACAGTGTAGTGATACATAATCTCCTTGCTTAAAATAGAGACCACTGCGGCGATCAGTGCTATGACACCCGGTACTGCCAGCGCTTCATGATTACTGTCAAGGATATTGCTAAGTCCGCTTTTCCCAATGCAGATGCCCGTTACCGCCAGGACGAGACCCAGCGCCAGAGATGCCACACATTCCAGCCGCTCATGACCATAGGGGTGTTCTTTGTCAGCGGCCTTCTTAGAGAGCTTGACACCCAGAAGGGCGATGAAAGTGGTCAGCACGTCCGACAGAGAGTGTATCGCGTCTGAGACCATGGCGCCTGAGCTGCCATATAACCCCGCGAAGAGCTTAAACGCCGTCAGCACGGCGTTCCCAACTATGCTCACTGCTGACACCTTTCGGATAACCGCCTTTTCATTGACACATCCAGAGGGCGGACGAATAATAGTATTCTTTTCTTTCATATAATCATCTCCTTTTCGACACGAAAGCCGGCAAAGAACAGTATATGCACGGCTATGAAGAAATAGAAAAGCACATCTGTGAAACATACAACTGTCCCACAGATGTGCGAAAAAGCAATCTGCTGCCGCAGCGCGACCCGGCGCAAGTGCCTGTTCAGTCAAAGGATATTTGTGAGGAGCTTACCATGTGAGCATGTCCACGGAAAAAAGCCTTTGTACAATGGATGAATACAAGGTCATCGACCGGCTCACTGATTTTAAGACAGAGCTTCAGTGGGAGAAGAGGAAACAAAATTTTCCACGTCGGCAATGTCACACTCACCGAAGCTGTAGGCGACGTTGCAGAAGCGGCACCGGACTTCAATCTTACCGTCCTCAGCGAGCATCTCCCTTAGCTGAGCCGCGGGAACGGTGCTCAGGGCTGAGAGAACGCGATCCCGACTACAGTCGCAGCGGTATCCAACCGATTCACGAACTAATACAGACGGTTTGAAACCGGCGAGAACGCGCATCGCTGCTTCCTCCGGTGTTCCGTTCATAAGCAGACCGGTCACGGGCCCGGACGCCTGAACATTTCTCTCCAGACGTGAGATGTGCTCCTCACCTGCTCCGGGGAGAAGCTGCGCGATGTATCCTCCGGCTGCCAGCACCGACTGATCACGATCCACGAGAACGCCCAGCGCGCATACCGTCGGGATCTGTTCACTCTCAACGAAATACTGAGCGAGGTCCTCTGCTATCTCTCCGCTTACAAGCCCAGTTGCACCGCTCACAGGTTTGCCAAAGCCTAAATCACGTATCACCGTAAGCATCCCGTCACGGCCAACTGCCGCGCCGACATTCAGTTTTCCATCGGACCGCAGCGGAGGATCAACATCAGGATTCTGCACATAGCCGCGCACATCCCCTCTCTCGTTTGACACCGCAAGTATTGTGCCGAGAGGGCCCCCGCCGTTTATGCGAACAGTTACTGAATTGCCGGCGCCCTTCTGGGCGTTGCCCAGCATCGACGCAGCAGCGAGGGTGCGGCCCAGCGCTGCAGTCGCAGTGGGCAGCGTCCTGTGGATGTTCCGCGCACACTCTACCGCATCCTTAAGTTCTACTACTGTTATCTTAACAAAGCCGTCCGACGACAGCGCTCTTATCAGTTCTCCCATTTCCTCTCTCCATCAGGCGGTTTCAAGGGAAGCTTTTATTTATTCCCGCCTTGCTGCGAAAAATATTCGCTGTTCGCCCTCCGCCGGGGGACGATCCGCAAGCTCACCATAGACCTGTATATCCGTAAACCCGTTGGCAGTGAGACGTTCCTCTAAAAACGGCCTCGTGTGGGCGTATTCGACATGTTCCTCCCACATACGCCGCCACAGTGTGTTATGGTCCCTTGTAAAAATATCCATGCCATACGTCAGGGCGTTTTGCTGCTCGTCGAAGGACGCGCGCCACACACAGTACAGATCCTCCCGTTCGTCCAGGAAGACGCCGCCGTCCAGTGACCGGAGCTTCTCAGGCGTATTGACATCGAAAATAAGAAGCCCGCCAGGTTCGATGAATAACCGGAGTCTGCACAGCGTATCCTCAAGCTCCAGGCCTGTGAGATAATCAAAACCATCCAGAGAACATACTGCCGCCGACACTGTGCCATACAGATCGAGCTCCTGGAGACGCTGGCACAGCAGAAACGGCATAACCTGAAGCGACATGCTGCAAAGCTTCTCCTTTGCAAGTGACAGCATCTCGGAAGATGAATCCACGCCTATAAGCTCATAGCCCCGTCGGGCAAGCTCCGCCGTCAGCGTCCCGGTGCCGCAGGCCAGATCCAGTATAAGCTCAGGGCGCAGGTTATATTTCCGGAATATATTCTCGTAAAAATCCGCGAAAGCGCCGTATGGGACATCGGCTGTCAGCGCGTCATACAACGGGGCAAGAGCTGTGTAGGCATTCATTTCTTTTCGTCTGAGAGCCTCCCGAACACTATTTCATATCCGCCGTCCCCATACCGCAGACTGCGGTTTACACGGCTTATTGTGGCGCTGGAGGCCCCTGTCTCCTCCAATATGTCGTTGTATATCCGGCCATCGTTCAGAAGCTCCGCCACATGATACCGCTGTTCCATCGCGCGAAGCTCCATATGACTGCATAAATCGCTGAAGAACTTCTGGCATTCCTCAACAGTTTGCAGCGTCAGAATTGCTTTATACATGTCGTCGCTGAAAGGTGGTTTGTCATACTTATTCATTCGGCAATATCCTCTTTTGTCATCAGGACAAGATCATCACTTATCCGCTGTTTCACCGGATGCGCTCTCCGCCCGGCGTTTTTCTGCTTCCTCCTCCTCAAGCTTCCGATAGGCCACTTTCCCCACAAGCGTTTTCGGAAGCTCGTCACGGAACTCTATGTCCCTGGGCATGGCATACTTCGCTATGTGCTTTGTGCAATAGGCGAGAATTGATTTTTTTGTCTCCTCATTTTGAGGAACCCCGGGCTTGAGCATCACAAATGCCTTCACTCGCTGCATCCGATATGGGTCGGGAACACCGATTACGCAGCTCATCTGAATGAGGTCATGCGCGTCAAGAATATTTTCCAGCTGAGCGGGGTAGATGTTGTATCCGGAGGAGATGATCATCCGTTTGCTTCGTCCCTTGAAGTACACAAACCCCTCGTCATCCATCGTCCCAAGATCGCCGGTATACACCCAGGTCAGACCGTCAGAATGGGTGCGCAGCGTATTTGCGGTCTCCTCAGGATTTCTGATGTACTCACGCATCACCGTCGGGCCTGACAGCAGTATCTCACCCTCCTGCCCATAGGGGAGCTCCTCGTCCGTGTCGGGCTTTACTATTTTAATGTATGTGTCAGGGAACGGCAGCCCTATACTCCCTTCCTTAGCCATGTGAGGCGGCGTCAGACAACAGGCAGTGACCGTCTCTGTGGTGCCGTATCCCTCGCGTACCTGTACGACTGCTTTGTGGTCATACAGGAATTTGTCCATTTTCTTCTTGAGCTCTATGGAGAGCGAGTCTCCGCCGGAGAACACCCCCTTGAGACTGGAGAGATCCGCCTTGTCCATGCTGGGGAGCCTGAGCAGTGCCTCGAAGAGCGTCGGTACCCCGGCGATGAAGTTGCAGTGTTCCTTGGTTATGAGCTTCCCGTAGCTCTTTGGAGTGAATCTTGGCACAAGCAGACAGCGCCCGCCATTTGCCAGCATGGAGTGAATGCAGACGCCAAGTCCAAACCCGTGAAAAACAGGCATGGCAGCGAGCATCTTATCGCCGGGCCTGAACATCTGATTTACCGCGACGATCTGCTTTGAGAGCGCATTGAAGTTCAGATTTGTCAGAAGGATCCCCTTTGTGGTACCGGTTGTGCCGCCGGAGTAAAGTATTACCGCAGGGTCAGCGCCCGTCCTCTTGACCTTGTAGTTCCAGAAACAGGCGTTGCCGAGCCTTATGAAATCATGCCAGCGTACAACAGGCGCGTCAGCAGGGATCTTCTCGATCTTCCGTCCCTCTGTCAGCATATACCCGGTTTTCAGAGGCTGAGTAAGCTCATCGCGTATGCGGGCTATGATTACATTTACAACATTTGTGTTCTGACGTATGGCTTCAATCTTCGCGTAGAACTGATCCAGGGTGATAACCGTGACGCTTCTGGATTCATTCAGATAAAACTCAATTTCCTTCTCGCTGGACAGGGGATGAACCATATTGGCAATTGCACCGATACAGTTCACTGCGTAAAACATATAAATTGCCTGTGGGCAGTTTGGCATGGCGATGGTGACGCAGTCGCCCTCGCGGACGCCGATGGTGCGCAGTGATCTGGCACATCGGTTTATCATCAGCATCATTCTGCGATAGGTTGTGGGATGACCCATGAAGTCAAAAGCGATGTAATCCGGGTATCTTGCGGCGACCTTTTCAATCAGCTCGTACATGGAGCCCTGGAAATATTCAAGATGCGCAGGCATATCCCCGAGACTTTTAAGCCACGGAGCTTTTACAGTAGAATTGCTCATTGTATCCTCCTCAGTAGTCCACATTCTCGGTCATGGGAAGCTCCAGAAGCTCCGGGTGTTCGATAAGATGCTTCAACAGGCGTATTGATTTGGAGTAGTAATAGCCATCTGCCAGCCGCTCGTCAATGGTGATGCCAAGATCCAGAGTCTCACGCATGGTGACGTTTCCGGACTCGTCGAAAAAAGGCGAGAGCTTCTTTTCACCAATTATGCAGAACAGTGAGCAGGTTCCCCAGTTGGTCAGGTGGTGATATCCGCTTTTGAGCTTGATTGAGCCAAGGTTTGAAATTATAACGGAGGAGTAATATGGATCCGTGGCGATAAGGAAATTGGGACACCAGCCGTGTTTATCCAGCTTGGTTACGATCCAGACCAGGAATTTTGAAAAGAAACGGGGCATTCTGTTCAGAATCTCCATGCTGTCGGTGGAACGGTCCTTGTTGTCGGACCGGCAGAACATCACCTGCTCCTTTATGGCGTCGTGAATGGTGTCGATGGAGTCATTTTCCTTTGAGTGGATAAAAGCAAGGGCCTCTCCGGCATCATCGGCAAACTTCTTCTTCACCACAAATGAGGCGGAGACTTCGTTCCGCTGGTAAATGTTTTTGTTGCATATAAAGCGGTTCATCTCGGGGCGCAGTGTGATCGTCTTTACCAGCGCCGCCAATATCACATGGAACATTGTATATGGAAATTCGCTCTCAGTTTCGTTCTTTCGCTTGATGTAAGCGTTAAGGTTGGTAATATCTACCCGTTCGGATATGTAAGCCTCATTGTCACATCTGTTCGGGTAGATGAGCGGTACAATAAAGTGCATCGCGTCCAGCTCGCGGAGCAGAACGCCGTCCTTTCTGTCACCAGGACGTTTTTTTCTTTTTTCTCCCAAAATAATTCCCCACTTTCCCCCTTGCGGGGCTTTCTGACAATTTTAAGACGCCTCACAAGCCAACATAGTAACACATCAGCAGATAAAAGTCAAATTAAGATTTGCCTTATTGCCGCATGCCGTTGATTATATT
Source organism: uncultured Oscillospiraceae bacterium (assembly GCA_964411785.1). Taxonomy (GTDB): domain Bacteria; phylum Bacillota; class Clostridia; order Oscillospirales; family Oscillospiraceae; genus RUG626. Next base: position 1,690 of record CAYPMJ010000014.1, on the reverse strand, counting down.
TCAAAGAAGTTCCAAATAGGCTGAGGTTGTGTAAAAGCTTCTTATTGTAACTACCTGAAACGAATATGGCGTCTTTCGTTAAGTCAGATGCACGTGCGTCTGCGCGTTCATCGTCTGCCAGGCAAGTCTGCCGGATACAGAAAGAGTGCAAATAGTGCGATAACGTCAGAAAATCCAAAAAATTACAATTGCCTGTTGACATTGGATATGGAATGCAGTATAATTAATCAGTAAGTAAAAGGGAGCATCGAACACGAAATCGGGCTGATGTAAAGCAAATCTGGAGATATTGAAATCACCACATTAAGACAAGGGCAGCGGAAATTCCGTTGCCCTGTATAAGTTTTGGCACAGAGAGGGGAGAAGTATGAATGCAACCGATTCGACAGCTGCTGCGCCGTCCGGCGAAGACGATACTGGGCGTGGTACTGATTGCGCTTGCCTGTGTGCTCCTATGTGTCAGCGTAGGACAGTACTACGCGGCATGCAGGATGGAATCAAGGGTACAAGACAGCTACACAACCATCGCATTACCCACTGATAAGTACAAAGCTACAAGGTTGTATGACAATGAAGGAAATGCGATAGGTGTGATATACAGCGACAGCCAGCCGGCAGAAGTAAGAGAATTCCTTTCCAACGTTGCGGAGAACTATCCCGGAATTGTGAAGTCGACTAATCAGCATGGATTAATATCCGGCTATTGCAGATCCTTGTTTCCGGTCAGTGGCCGGGACATCGTGACGCCGGAGATTGGGAGCGTATATACCCAGATTGGCAGTGAGCCCTATACATGCGCGATACTCGCGATTACTATAGATACAATGTCCGACGTGCACCATTATGAGACAGAGAGCAGTCAGGAAGGAGGAGCCGTAACCCAGGCAAATTGGGGTGAAGTTGTGGATATAGAGGGGACCGTTCTTGAGCCGATTGCCCTTTGGGAAGGGTATGACGACCCCACTGGAAGAACTATTCGGATAGAACTGCGGCTGGAGTCCGAGGAGGCTTTTGACGCGCTGAATCTGGAGATTGGGGGCAGGTATCTGGTCTATGGAACGGACTATACGGATTGGGACTGGGAGCTTCGAAAAAGAATTGCAGGCGGGGATCAGTCTGTGTACGACAGCATTTCATGGTCGGATATCTACATATATACCGATGAAGAGAAGCAGTTGATCAACGGGGATGATGAATTGAATGGAGTCGTCCTGGACTACGTTGCCGTGTACCAGCGTTACATGTTGAATGAGAACGAGCTTACATATGTTAACAGCTGCAGCATGACAGTTTGCGAAAATCCGTCATTGCTGCAGGGGTGGTTGGATGAGACGGAAATAATATACAGAAGTTCTGATGGAATCATCATGATTCCGGCGGAGGAATATAACGAACAATACTGGCAGGCGGGGATCATCCCGTTGGACGGTGATACCTCAAGCGCGGTGTGGGAGAGTGCGAAGAAAACTATCGAGGTGGACAACCACTCGTTTCCTGTCCTGGCCACGGATAATCTTAAAAGCGTGGCGCAGTTTGCCATGGAGGACACGATAATATCGTCGGGGCGATCGTTTACACAGGAGGAATACGAGAAGGGAACGCCCGTATGTGTTCTGTCGGAGTCGCTGGCTGTGAGGAACGGACTGGATGTGGGGGACACGTTCACACTCCAGTATTATGAATCAGATAA
>CAYPMJ010000013.1:0-24269 GCA_964411785.1 uncultured Oscillospiraceae bacterium | reverse complement strand
GCTGTTCGCTCACGAGGAAATCTGTCAGACCTTTCGATAAAGCTGCTGCCTCTCCCTATGATCTGACCAAGCCTCCGCTCTGCTTTCATGTCTATGTCGGCTATCCTGAGAGACCCGCAGCTAAGCTGCAAAAAAAACAGGAATTAAGGATTGATTCTCAGCGCGAGATAAGGTAAAATAAAGCAATACAGCATAACACTTGTCTGGAGGGTAATGCATGGGAAAGTTAGCAGAAAGACTGGAAGCCGGCGCGCTGGATGGCGATCTCGCGCGGCTCTATGGGAAAAATGCCGTCCCTGAGGCGAGAACGCGGCTTCGGGGCGTCATCGAGGGCTACCGGAGAGAATTTGGCGGAGAACCGGAGGCGTTTTACAGTGCCCCGGGCCGCACGGAGCTCGGGGGAAATCACACCGACCATCAGCACGGCGCAGTTCTGGCCGCCAGCGTAAACCTCGATATTCTTGCAGCAGTAGGCAGGACTGATACCGGCAGGGCTCGCGTCAAGTCCGAGGGATACCCTGTCAATGCGGCGGAGCTTAGTGATCTTAGTCCGCGCCGCGAGGAGGAGGGCAAGTCCACCGGCCTTATCCGCGGAGTGGCGGAGGCATTTTCAAAACGGGGATGCGTGATCGGCGGTGGATTTGACGCCTTTGCTGTCACCACCGTGCCGGGAGGGAGCGGTCTGTCATCCTCTGCAGCCTTTGAGGTGCTCATGGGTGTTATCATGAACGACCTCTGGTATGACAACCGCGCGACGCCCGTGGAGCTGGCCCAGATAGGCCAGTACGCGGAGAACATGTATTTTGGGAAGCCCTGCGGACTTATGGATCAGACCGCGTCGTCGGTAGGAGGCGTGGTCAGCATTGACTTCATGGATCCGTCCGCTCCGCTGGTCCGTCCGCTCTCCCTTGATCTGGAGAAGGAGGGATATGCCCTGTGCATCATAGACTCCGGGGCGGGACATGCGGACCTGACCGGCGAGTACGCGGCGATAACCGATGAGCTCAAGAGCGTCAGCAGACAGTTCGGAAAAACGGTGCTGCGCGACGTGCCGGAGGAGGAATTTACAGCTGCCATCCCGGAGCTGCGGAAGCACTGCGGCGACAGGGCAGTGCTGCGGGCAATGCACTTTTACGATGACAACGAGCGCGCACTCCAGGAGGCCAGGGCAGTGGAGAGCGGGAATTTTGCGGAGTTTCTACGGCTTGTCAACGAGTCCGGCAATTCATCAGCGGCGAACCTGCAAAATGTGGTGCCCACGGGGGCAGTGGAGCATCAGGAGCTCATGGTGACGATAGCGCTTGCTAAGAAGCTGCTGGCCGGGGCCGGGGCAGTGAGGGTACATGGAGGCGGATTTGGCGGGACGGCGCAGGCGTTTGTGCCGCTGGAGGTTCTCGACCGCTTCAAGACGGGAATTGAGAACGTCCTGGGCTCAGGCAGCTGCCATGTTCTGTCCATAAGGCCTGTGGGCGGAGTTAAAATAGGAGGTTGAGCACCATGATTGACAGAGCAATAGCGGAGCTGGCGGATTACGCCATAGCGAAGCATCTCATTGAGCCATCCGACCGGACATGGGCGGTGAACCGGATACTCGACGCGGTGAAGAAGTCAGACTTTGAGGAGCCGGAAGAGAAGGGCGGCAGGGCCATCAATGAGATATTGGATGAGCTGTGCGATTTCGCGGTTGAGCAGAAGGTGATCGAGGACGGCATAGTGAGCCGGGATCTTTTTGACACTGAGCTTATGGGCAGACTGACCCCGAGACCGTCGCTTGTGACGGAGAAGTTCCGCGGGAAATACGCCGAAAGTCCCCAGGCTGCCACCGACTGGTATTATGAGTTCAGCTGCGACACAAACTATATCCGGCGTGACCGCATAGCCAGGGACATAAAATGGAAGACGGCAACGGAATATGGGGAGCTTGACATAACCATCAATCTGTCAAAGCCGGAAAAGGATCCGAAGGCCATAGCTGCGGCAAAGCTGCTGCCGCAGTCCGGTTATCCGAAGTGTCTCCTCTGCAAGGAGAACGAGGGCTACGCCGGACGGCTTGATCACCCTGCACGGCAGAACCACCGGGTGATACCGATAACGGTGGGCGGAGCGCCGTGGTTTTTGCAGTATTCGCCGTATGTGTACTATAATGAGCACTGCATAGTCTTCAACAGCCGTCACGTACCGATGGTTATCGACCGGTCGGCGTTCAGGAAGCTTATGGACTTTGTCACGATGTTCCCGCATTACTTCCTGGGCAGCAACGCGGACCTGCCCATTGTAGGCGGGTCTATACTCGCCCACGAGCACTTCCAGGGCGGCCACTACACCTTTGCCATGGAGAAGGCTCCGATAGAGCGGGAATTGAGCTTTGCCGGGTTTGAGGATGTAAAAGCCGGGATTGTGCGCTGGCCGATGTCGGTCATACGCATAAGCTGCGCAGATCCGGACCGCCTGGTGGATCTGGCCGACAGGATACTCAGCGCGTGGCGCAGCTATACAGATGAGGAGGCGTTCATATACGCCGAGACGGACGGTGAGGCGCATAATACAATAACGCCTATAGCCCGCCGCCGTGGGGAGGACTTTGAGCTTGACCTTGTATTGCGGAACAACATAACAACGAAGGAGTACCCGCTGGGGGTGTATCACCCGCATCAGGAGCTCCATCACATCAAGAAGGAGAATATCGGGCTCATAGAGGTGATGGGACTCGCTGTTCTGCCGGCGCGGCTGAAGAGCGAGATGGCTGAGCTTAGGCAGGTGCTGATAGATGGTGGGGATATCCGGGCCCACGAGGAGCTTGTGAAGCACAGCGACTGGGCGGAGGAGCTCCGAGGCAGGTACACCTTCACTGAGGAAAACACGGAAGGGATACTGGAGCGTGAGATAGGCCTTGTGTTTGCGCAGGTGCTTGAGCACGCGGGAGTATATAAGCGGGACAGGCGCGGTCAGGAGGCGTTTGTCAGATTTACGGACAGCGTGAAATGAGGAGGAGAGAGAAATGAAGACTATATTGGTAGCGGGCGGAGCAGGTTATATAGGCAGTCATATGGTGTCGCTCCTTGTGTCGAGGGGATATGACGTCGTGGTGGCGGACAACCTCTGCACAGGTCATTGGCAGGCGGTGAAGGGCGCGAAGCTGCGCGTGGGCGATGTGCGCGACGCGGCGTTCCTGGACAGGGTATTCACGGAGAACCCCATAGACGGAGTGATCAATTTCGCTGCGTTCTCGCTGGTGGGGGAGAGTGTGACGGATCCGCTTAAGTATTACGGGAATAACGTGGCCGGCTCACAGACGATGCTTCAGACAATGAAGAATCACGGAGTGAACAAGATAGTGTTCTCGTCCACAGCTGCGACATACGGCGAGCCTGAGAAGCAGCCGATAGAGGAGACGGACCGCACTGAGCCCACAAACCCGTATGGGGCGACAAAGCTCGCCATAGAGGGGATGCTCAAGTGGTGCGACAAAGCATATGGGATCCACTATACGGCGCTGCGGTATTTTAATGCGGCGGGGTCCAATCCGGCTGCCGGCATAGGGGAGGATCATCACCCCGAGAGCCACCTTATTCCCATCGTGCTTCAGACGGCCCTTGGCAAGCGGGAGTATATAGGCATCTATGGGGACGACTATCCTACACCGGACGGCACATGCATACGCGACTATATTCACGTAATGGATCTGGCGGAGGCGCATCTGCTGGCGCTGCTGCACCTTGAGGAGACAGGGGAGAGTGGGATATTCAACCTGGGCAGCGGGGATGGCTACTCGGTGAAGGAGATAGTCGAGAGCGCAAGACGGATCACGGGGCACGAAATACCTGCGCGGATTGTGCCGCGCCGGGCGGGCGATCCCTCCGTGCTTATCGCATCAAATGAAAAGGCCGGCAAGGTGCTTGGCTGGCATCCGACGAGGAACCTGGATCAGATAATCGGGGATGCGTGGGAGTGGCACAGAAATCACCCCGACGGATACGGTGCGTAATTGATCAGGCTTTGAGCGGCCAGCGCCGGTATCCGGCAGCCGCGTGAGGGTAAAGATCAGAAAAAATAAACTTCCGTGCGCCTGTGCAGCGTCATGGAAGTTTATTTTTGCTGATGCTGCTTCTCTTTTCACACAGCATAAAAAGTGCGGAATATTAATAGGACGTAATATTAATGCGGAGGCTTTCAGAATGGGAAAAGGTGAAATACTTCTGCGCACAGCGGTCCCTGACGACGCAAAGGAGCTTTTGGAGATATACAGGCCATATGTTGAGAGGACTGCTGTCACGTTTGAGCTGGAGACGCCGACACCCGGCGAATTTGGCAGCAGGATAAGACAGAAGCTCGAACGTTACCCGTACATTGTTGCGGACGACGGCGAGCGCCTCCTGGGGTATGCCTATGCCGGAGACTTTGTAGGGCGTGCCGCATACGGGTATTCTGCCGAGACGACGATATACCTGAGAGAGGACGCCCGCGGGAGGGGACTTGGCAGGAGGCTCTATGGTGCGCTTGAAGGACTCTGCGCCGCACAGAGGATTGTGAATTTATACGCATGTGTCGCCTATCCGGTGACGGAGGACGAATATCTTGGCAGGGACAGCGCAGAATTTCACGCGCACCTGGGGTACAGGGTGGTTGGGGTCTTCGACAGATGCGGGTTTAAGTTTGGAAGGTGGTACAGCATGATCTGGATGGAAAAGCTGATAGGGGAGCACACAGCGGCGCCCGCGGCCGTGACCCCGTTTCCGTGCCTTCCGCCTGAGGCACTAAGACGCGCTGGACTTACACTGTAAGATAAGAAAGAAACGCCTGGCGGTAAGCCTTGCTTCCCTATTACGGTAAGACAGGAGGCTCCTCTTCATGACAATCTTCAAAGCTCATGCCGCCTAGCGTTAAGTTCTCGCACCGGACAAGGTGCAGCTGGGAGACGCCTCCCGTCACGGCACAGCTGCGGAAGGTCACATCCCGTATCTCATGGCCGGGTGTGTCAAAGCCCTCCAGCTCTATCGGCATCACATTCTCCCACCGCTCGCCCAGTGAGCGCCCGGTGATGCGCAGCCCCTCAAAGAGAAAACGCTCAAATACCGGTGCGTCGGGCGCGGGGATACCGTCGTCATTGTAGCTCACCGCATGGGCCATAACCCTCGGGACGATGCAGTCACGGACCTTGATATCGCGGACGTATCCACCGCGTTTCCTGGTCCCCTTGATCTCCAGCCCATTGCTGGAGCGGGCGAGGTCACAGTCCCAGATCCGGACATCCTCAACTCCTCCGGACATCTCGCTTCCAATACATATCCCGTGCCCGAAAGCGCTGACGCAGTCAAATATGCGGATGTGTCTGCTCGGAAGGTTGACAGCGTTCCCTTCCGGGTTTTTTCCGGACTTGATGGCGACGGAGTCGTCCCCTGTAAAGAATTTACACGCAAACAGTGTGCAGTTGGTGGAGGAATCCGGGTCCCACCCGTCGCCGTTCCAGACGCCCTCGGATAGAAATGTGCAGTGATCCGTGACAATGTCGTCGCTGTATATCATATGTACATTCCAGCTTGCACCGTCTTTCAGAGTCAGACCTGTTATCCGTATGTTCTTGCAGCAGCTGATGTTGATGAGGCGCGGCCTTGCCCGGCCCGGAATTGTCGTATCATTTTCACAGGAGGCGACAAGCTCTGCGTTTTCAGACAGATAGTCCCTGAGCCTGGCTTTCTCCGACATTATGATCCTTTCCCCAAGAGTCTGCCCGCCGCTGGCGATGGTCCCCTCACCGTAGATCAGGACATCCTCACAGCTCAGGCCGGCGCTGCGGTCAAGCCATCCGAGGTTCAGAAGACTGCTGTAGCACTCCATCTCGATCCCCTCAAACCGGCTGTGAATTCTCGGCAGGTAGTCCTCGGGCATGTCCGTACCCTGAATCGTCGCGCCCTCCTCCAGGTACATCGCCATATGGCTGTGGAGCCTGAGGGAGCCGGTCAGATAGACCCCGGCGGGGAAATAGACCTCCTGACCTTCCCCACAGGCGTCAATGGCCGTCTGCAGGGAAGCTGTGTCCATTTGCCGTCCGTCTCCCGCCGCACCGAAGTCAAGGACGTTCAGACGCCGCAGACCTGGACCTGTGCGCACGCGAAGTCTGCCAACTGGCGCGTCGCCAAGCGTCACCTCAGCCATAAACTCCCTATCCGGTTCAAGGCCGGTGAATGTAAAATGGGTGCGATGGGCAATTCCGGCCTGTGTCCCATCCAGAAGCACATCGTATTCCGCCTCCGGGGCCGCAAAGGCGGGCTTTTCCCAGTACAGCGTTATCGTCGTGGACGTTGCCCGGAAGAAAAGTCCGGACTCATTCATATGTATTCCTCCTAACATACTTAAGGTCTTATCCGCGGACGCCTTATGCGCATCGGCGCACGCCTTGTATGGCAGAGAGCCCTGGCTCAGGGGACAAAGCGGGGGCTCGGGAACCTACCGCCTTTTTTGCTGCTCATCAAGCGCGGCGTCATAGAGTGCGTTTCTGGGGACGCCGGTCCTCTGAGAGGCGCGTCTTACTGCGTCCTTCAGGCTCATACCCTGGCTCTGAAGCGCGGTGACCGCGGCAAGCGCCTCCTCAATCGGCACAGCGGGGGACTCCTGCTGTGAAGCGCCCTCCACCACAAGCACATATTCGCCCCGCGGTGCATTTAAGCTGTAGTAATCAACTGCCTCACTGAGGCTCAAGCGAACGGTCTGCTCATGTATTTTTGTGAGCTCCCGGCAGATGGCGAGCCTCCGGTCACCAAGCACCTCCAGGAGATCCCGGAGAGTAGCTGTCAGCTTGTGCGGAGCCTCATAGAAAATCATCGTTCGCTGCTCGCCGCGAAGAGAATCCAGGTGCTCATAGCGGCTCTTTTTACTCACCGAAAGGAACCCCTCAAATGTGAATCTCCCGGTTGGCAGCCCCGACAGCGCCAGCGCCGACACTGCCGCGCACGGCCCGGGCACTATCACCGTCTCAATCCCGTTGGCTGCGCACAGCCTGACCAGCCCCTCACCGGGATCGGAGATCGCCGGCATCCCGGCGTCAGTCACCAGCGCACAGCTCTCACCAGAGACAAGCCGTCTTATGATCTTCTCCCCGCTCTCCTTCTGATTGTGCTCGTAGTAGCTCACAAGCGGTTTGCTGAGCCCGAGATGATTTAAAAGCTTTAATGTCACCCGCGTATCCTCAGCCGCAATGAAATCCACAAGTCCCAGCGTCTCCGATGCTCTTGGAGATATGTCGCCCAGGTTCCCTATGGGTGTACCCACAAGATAGAGCTTTCCAGACATGACCCGTGCCCTCCTTTATTGTCCGTCGCATGACCGCCGCCGGTATATTCTGCTGACCTCCGGCGTATCCGCACCTTCCGGAGTCTTCAGTATCAGTGTGGGCTCCGCAGTAAGCCCAGGCCCGCCGCGCCGGCGACATTCAAGCAGTGCCAGCGACGGGGAGCTGCCCGCACTCGCCTGCACGAGCCTCAGCCTTTTCGGCGTAAGGCCGGCTTCCGTAAGTATATATATAGCCTCCGCCAGCCTCGCAGCGGGGTAGACCATTGTGAAGCGGCCACCGTCGCCAAGCAGCCGCGCGGAGGTATCGGCAAGCTCCGGAAGTGTGCAGCACTGCTCCTGGCGGGCCTCACGACGCACCGCCCTCGGGCTTTCGCCGCCTGTCAGGGGGTAATAGGGCGGATTTGTTATTATCAGCTGGTATTTCCCCACCTCGGCCTCCGTAAGCGTCCGCAGGTCGCGGTTCAGCACGGAGACCCTCTCTGAAAGGCCGTTCCTCGCCACGTTCCTCATGCAGCACCCCGCAGCCTCCGGGGAGAGCTCCACGCAGTCGACTGTCAGCTTCTGACTCCTGAACGCCAGTATTATTGCCAGCACGCCGGACCCGGCGCCAAGATCCGCTGCCCTTCTCACGCCGTTAAGCCTGGTGAAATCGGCGAGCAGAACGGAGTCGGTGCAGACCGGCTGCGCGTCCTGACATCGCTCCAGCACCGGCCCGTGCGGCCAAAGTGAAAGGCTGTCCATAAATTTATCCCTCCGGGCCCTGTATTTTAATTCCGGGAAGCGCTCTCCTCGCGGAAAGCTCCCGCAGATCGCTCCCGTCATTTACTGTGAAAGCTCAGCATTCACAGTATAATTTCAGTCAGACAGAACAGCCCTGAGCGCCGCTTTCCGCGGGACCTTGACGGCGTCAGAAAAAATCAAGGAGCAAATCCGAAGACTTACTCCTTAGCCGAATAGATTTGAGCAAAACAAGAGCAAATTGCCGCCCGGTGTCTTCTGAAGAAATTACTCCTGGCCAATAGCACCGGTCGGGCAGGCGCCTTCGCAAGCTCCGCAGTCAATGCAGACATCCGCATCGACCTCATACTTGCCATCACCCTCGTGAATGGCGGAAACCGGACATGTCTCCGCGCAGGAGCCGCAGGAAACGCAGTCATCGCTGATTCTGTGAGCCATTGTATGTACCTCCATTGTATCGTATTCTGACCTTTTCAGACCAAACGCCCAGGCGCTGATCCCTTCAACACCATTTTAGCACGAAATGAAAAAAAATCAACGTCAAATTAAAGAAAACATGCGAATTTTTAAAAAGATTGAAAAACAAAGAAAAAAAGAGCAAACCGAAGCACGACGAACGTCAGACAAGGTTAAACGTCAGAGAAGGTCAAAAATCGATGTTGCGGAAAAAGAGCGGGACTGATATACTTACACTCGCAAGGTCAAAGATAGTCAAAGTCAAAGAGAGATGTGAGTTCGAAAGGGAGTGGGTATTGGATGGGTATGAGCGACATGATAGCCAGCTTCATCAACGAATTGCTCCAGGAGGATGACACGGCGGAGGTACAGCGCTCAGCGCTCGCAAGCCGCTTTGGATGTGTTCCAAGTCAGATTAATTATGTCATAGCGACGAGGTTCAGCCCGGAGCGGGGGTATGTGGTGGAGAGCCGTCGTGGAGGGGGAGGTTACATCAGGATACACCGTGTCCAGTCAGACCCGAAGCTCCTTGTGATGCATACGGTGAACGCCATAGGTGACGCAGTGGATTTAAGGTCCGCAGCGGCGCTGCTGCAGAACTGTGTGTCGGGCGGTGTGCTGTCCGAGGGCGCAGCGAGGCTGATGCTGTCAGCTGTTGGAGATGCGGCGCTGAGGCCTGTAGAGCCGGAGGGACGTGACACGGTGCGGGCCTCCGTATTAAAGCAGATGCTGCTGACAGCGCTGTAGCGGGGAGCGGCAGGAGTAAGATACTTTTCATCGCCTTTGGTTGAACAAAGGGACATAAAAGGGCTATTAAAGCAAATATTGAAATTGAAGGGAGAAATACCATTATGAAATGCACAAATTGCGGCAAGAATAATGCCAGCTTTCACTATCGGTCCATTATAAACGGAAACGTGACGGAATACCATCTGTGCCCGGAGTGCGCAGCGCGGCTGAGCCATGAGCGCGAGTGTGCATCCATGCGAGGCATGGAGGCCTTCCCGGGGTTTGACGGTATGCTTGATGAGATGGAGAACGGCTTCTGGGACGACGGCTTTTTTGAGGACGGCCTGTCAGGGGACAGCATATTTGGCGGCAGCGGCATATTTGGCGGCAGCTTTCCTGGCAGCGGACTGCTGAGCAGTCTTTTCGGGATGAACAGCATAATGCCGATGGTTGGATTTATCGGGCTTGAGCCTGCCGGGGTGAGGTACGTAAAGCGCCCGCAAAGAGAGCGCGAGGAGGCCCCTGCTGAGAGCGGGAATGTTGACAGCGAGCTTTCAAGCGAGCGGGAGAAGAACGTCCTTCGTGAGCAGATAAGGCTTGCTGTCGGGAGCGAGGATTATGAGCGGGCGGCGAAGCTTCGTGACGAGCTCAGGCGGATGGAAGGAAAAGGGTAAAAGGGAAAGCCTGCAGATATAATGGATTTCTCAGGGATAAAATCACATGGAATGGGAGAAGACGCGGAGGTGTGAGAGATGAAATATGAGGACAGGTTTACAGAGTATGCGAAGAACGTACTGAATATAGCCCATGAGACAGCGGCGGAGCTGGGACATGGGTATGTGGGCAGCGAGCATATACTTGTAGGGATAGCAAGCGAGGGAGGCGGGACAGCGGCGAGAGTCCTGCGTGAAAACGGGCTGACGCGTGAGCTCATCCTGGCGTCGATAGAGAAGTATGTGGGACGCGGCGAGAGCGACTCCACCACTGTCCAGGGACTGACGCCAAGGGCAAAGCGGATAATTGAGATAGCCGCGTCGGAGTCCGTGCGGCTGGGACACAGCTATCTGGGCACGGAGCACCTGCTTATGGGGATACTTCGCGAGTATGACAGCGTGGCGTGCAAGATCATAGTGGCGACAGGAGCGGACCCCAACAAGCTATACACGGATATACTGAATCTGTTTACGCCGGAGAAGCTGCGGAAACCCGGGACGGGTGAGAGGGCCGGCGGACGGAGGACGGAGACGAAGACCCTTGATCAGTTCTCAAGGGATCTGACGGAGGCTGCTGCGCGAGGAGAGCTTGATCCTGTCATAGGGCGGGATCAGGAGGTGCAGCGCGTGGTGCAGATCCTGTCGCGGAGAACGAAGAACAATCCGGTGCTGATAGGCGAGCCGGGAGTGGGCAAGACGGCGATTGCCGAGGGCCTGGCGCAGCGGATAGTGGCGAACGACGTCCCTGAGACGCTGACAGGGAAGCGCGTAGTGGCGCTGGATCTGTCCGGCATGGTGGCGGGGACCAAGTACCGGGGAGACTTTGAGGAACGCATAAAGAACGCCCTGGATGAGATAAAGAAGGCCCGGGATGTCATACTGTTCATCGACGAGCTGCATACCATCATAGGCGCCGGCGCTGCTGAGGGAGCGATAGACGCGTCCAACATATTAAAGCCGGCGCTCTCGCGAGGCGAGATACAGGTTATAGGGGCGACGACGCTCAATGAGTATCGCAAATATATCGAGAAGGACGCCGCTCTGGAGAGGCGCTTCCAGCCGGTGCAGGTGGAGGAGCCGACACTGGAGGAGTCGGTGGAGATACTCAAGGGGCTGCGCGACAAATATGAAGCGCACCACGGGCTGAAGATAACTGATGAGGCGATAGATGCCGCGGTGAAGATGTCGTCCAGGTATATAAACGACAGATATCTGCCGGACAAGGCGATTGACCTTATCGACGAGGCCGCGTCGCGCGTGAGGATGGAGGAGACGAAGCTGCCGCCGGATCTGAAGACGGTGGAGGATGAGATCTCGGCGCTGGCAGCCGAGAAGGAGTCAGCGGTAGAGAACCAGGAATTTGAGCGGGCAGCGGCGCTCCGGGATAAGGAGAGAGCAAAGCGCGCAGAGCTTGATGAGCTTAGGCGCAGGTGGGACACGGGAAAACTGGAAAAATCGGTTCGCGCAGAGGACATAGCCCAGGTGGTGTCAGGCTGGACAGGTATACCCGTGACCACATTGAACGAGGATGAGAGCGCAAGGCTGATGCGTATGGAGGAAATACTGCACAGCCGTGTGATCGGGCAGGATGAGGCAGTGACAGCCGTGGCGAAGGCGATAAGGCGCGGGCGCGTCGGCTTGAAGGACCCGAAGCGGCCTATAGGGTCGTTTCTGCTCCTGGGGCCGACGGGTGTCGGCAAGACGGAGCTTTGCCGAGCTCTGGCGGAGGCGATGTTCGGAGACGAGAACGCCATGATTCGCGTGGACATGTCGGAGTACATGGAGAAGCACACGGTGTCAAAGCTGATCGGGTCGCCCCCCGGCTATGTGGGCTATGACGAGGGCGGACAGCTCACGGAGAAGGTGCGCCGCCACCCATATTCTGTGGTATTGTTTGACGAGATAGAGAAGGCCCATGAGGATGTATTCAACATAATGCTCCAGATAATGGAGGACGGACGGCTCACGGACTCCCAGGGCCGCAGGGTTGACTTCCGGAACACGATAATCGTGATGACGTCGAACGTCGGAGCCAGGAGCATAACCGGGAAGGGAGGCCGGCTGGGCTTCGGCAACGGCGAAAATGAGGAGACCATGTCCGACGAGCGCATCCGGGACGCAGTGATGGGAGAGCTTCGCAGGACGTTCAAGCCTGAGTTCCTGAACAGGATAGACGAGACGATAGTGTTCCATCAGCTGACCGAGGAGGAGCTTAAGAAGATATGTCGGAATATGCTTGTTACGGTGGGCAGACGCGTGGAGACGATGGGACTTAAGATGAGCGTGACTGATGAGGCAGTGGAGCTGCTGGCCCGGGAGGGGTACGACCCGGCGTACGGCGCCCGTCCACTGAGACGCCTTATACAGAGCACAGTGGAGGACGGCATAGCGGAAAAGCTTCTTGAGGGACGCGCAAAGTCCGGAGACGAGGTCATTGTGGATGTAAGGGATGGCAAAATAGCAGTCTGAAATATGCATATATATAAAGGTGGGGGGACAGATGCGCATCTGTCCCCCCACCTTTTCAGGATGTATCACCGCTTTGATTACACGTCTTAATTATACGTCGTGCCGTCGGTAAAGTAAATTGTGAAGCCATTGAAAATGATGGTCCCATTGTTGTTGAGCGAGGATACTGTGCAGTCCCCGGTGAGCGTCCATGTGCAGCCGGACTCGACCGTTAAATCCACGTTACCTGAGCTGGCGTCTCCGTCCCAGGCGTTTTCCACGATATTTATTGTCCCGGTAAAGCTGCTGCGGCCGGAGAGCGTCATATCCAGGCTGGAAATCGTATCCACAACGATATCTCCGTCCAGCGACTGCCCGTAGGCTTCGAATACAACCTGCGCACCGTTTTTGCCGGCAGTACCCCAGCCGTGAGATGCGCTGTTCCCGCAGATGTTCATGAGATACCCCGACTCCTCATTGCTTGATATCTCCACACCGGACAGGTAAACGGAGCATGCCGTGTTGGTTATATAGAATACATCGCCGTTATTGGACAGCAGCGAACCGCCGGTCATGGAAAACGAGGAAGTTCCAACGTCTGCGTCACCGGACATGGACTGGTAGATCATGACGCTGTGGACGTTCTCATCCGAGCTTGTCCCCTTATCGTCACTCATATTGCCCGACACGTCACAATTCTCCAGCGTGATGGAGTTTTCACCCTCAATGACCAGCGCCTCGGAATTATTCGCTGTCAACGCTGCGTTCCTCACCGCAATAGAGGCGGTGGAGTAGACAGCCGGGGAATTATACCCGTTGGAAACATATGTGCCGCCGTCCACATCGACTGTGCCGCCGCCGCGGTCAGAGCGGATGGCTGCGGAGGAGGAGCCGGAGGTCTCCACTGTCAGGTTGGATGCATTGGTTGTTCCGCCGCCGGTCGTCTGTATGCCTCCGGAATTATCCGCTGACGTGACAATGGAGGAGTCCGAGATATTCACCACAGTCCCTGTGCCATAGCTGAAGACGCCGTTGCCGTTTTGCGCGGAGGAGGTGACATCGGCATTCGTTATCGTCACATTTGCACCGTTAGTCGCAAGCAATGCGGCGTTCATGCCGTAGAAATCGCCATTTTCTGTGTTTGAGCTGGAGCCGGACGATTTATCTACGGTAATCCCGTCCAGTGTGACCGTGGCGCCATCTATCCGGAGCGCATTTTCATCGTCTCCCGTGGACGAGTAGCTTGTACCGGAATATTCCCCGTCTGAATCTATTGTATTGGCGGAGGAACCCTGCGTCACCTCACCGGAGCCGCCAAATCCCCCGCTCCCGCCCGCATTGCCGCTCCCGCCGACAGAGAGAACAGTCACCGTTGAGACTGAGTTTTTGCTGTCCACCTCGATGCTGAGAACCGCTCCAACTACAATATCGTCCATGGAGCCCTCTGAACTGTCACCGCTTTCCGAATCGGTCTCAAGCAGTATGGCAGCCCCGCTTATATCGACAATTGCTGTCCCGCCTGTGGCGGTGAAGCCGTCGGACATCCCGGTGCTTCCGGGCATCATCCCGTCGCCGCGCTGCCCTTCAGGCATGTCAGACTCAGGCTCCTGGCCGCCGGCGCCCGGATCTGCGCTCCCGCCGCCCTCACCGTCCGGAAGCTCGGGCGGAGTTTCGCCGTTTTCAGCGTCTCCGCCACCCTGAGGCATGTCCGGAGCGCCCTGCCCGCCGTCGGGTGCATCGTCCCCCGAAGGTCCGGCATCTGAGGCGCCGGACTGTCCTCCTGAGGGTATCTGTCCAAATCCGCTGCCCACATCAGATATTTCACCAAGCTCAACGGCGACCAACGTGCCGTCAACCGCGACAACCCTCCCTTTGAGAGTCTGACCTGAATAGTCTGTCCCGGACTTAGCTGTGCCTGAGCACGCTGTCAATGAGCATATGAGCGCCGCGATACATAAAAATGATATAACCCGTTTCACCACGAAAGCCTCCTCGTGAACATCAATATATATTCAGGACATTACTCATCTATTATACTACATAAGGCTCAACTGGGGTACAAATAATCCTTCACTGTAAACTATTGCCGTGTGATTTTTATTAAAATGACGCTGTCAATTTGCAGATTAACGCTCAGACCTTGCAGCGGCAGCGAAGGACTGCCCTTTGATCCTGAAGCGCCGGTGCCCCGGGCTCTGCACGAGTGCTGCCTTAATCTCCCGGCTATCTTACTTTGTTAAGAGGCAATTTTGCATAGATAGCGGACTATGAGCTCCAAAATAAGCATTTTAAATGGCATGCGGCGGAAATTTATTTACCGGAACTATTCAAATGTTTTTAACTTAAATTAAACTTTGCCGTATAAACTTAAAGATGGCTCTGGAAGACCGGCGAGAGCTGCATGGAACAGATGACGCATTTTTTAAAGCTTTCTATAAGGAGGTCCGCACCATGACCTATCAGGCTATTTTCAGCCGATATGAGATCAAGTATTTACTCAGCAGCCGTCAGCAGCAGGAGCTCATGGCCGTGATGGAGCCATATATGAGACTGGATGATTACGGTCACACAGTCATCCGCAATGTTTATTTTGACACCGATACATTCAGGCTCATCAGGCACTCCCTTGAGAAGCCCGTATATAAGGAAAAGCTGCGGATCCGCAGCTATCGGAAGGCTGAACAGGACAGTGAGGTTTTCGTAGAGCTTAAGAAAAAATACGACTCAGTCGTATACAAAAGGCGTGTGGCGCTTCCGGAGCACGAGGCGTTTGACTGGCTCTGCGGCAGCGGCTTTCGCCCTGGGGACTCACAGATTGTTGAGGAAATTGAGTATTTCAGAACCTATTACCGAACCTTGCAGCCCGCATGCTTTCTAAGCTACGAGAGGGACGCGTTCTGCCCTCTCACAGGGGACGATTTTCGCGTGACGTTTGACAGCAGAATCGTAAGCCGCGAGGAGGACATGTCTCTGGAGACGGATGTGTGGGGCACACAGCTGCTAGAACCGGGACAGGTGCTCATGGAGATAAAGACCCCGGGCGGCATCCCGCTGTGGATGACGGATTTTCTCACATCAAATCACATCTATCAGACCTCTTTTTCCAAATATGGCGAGGCTTACTGCCGGGAAATTGCGGGAAATAAGTTTGGAGGACGGCTGTATGCTTAGCAATATTTTCAACGGCATCTTTGACACGGATATGACAAGAGTCGTATCCGTCGGGGACTTCCTGCTCTGCGTCGGGTGCTCCCTGGCGATAGGCCTCATCCTGGCCTTCGCCTACATGTACCGCACCAGATTCACCAGAGGCTTCGTCGCCACATTGGCCCTGCTGCCCGCGGTCGTGTGCGTGGTCATCATGATGGTAAACGGCAACATAGGTACGGGAGTGGCCGTGGCAGGGGCCTTCAGTCTGGTCAGGTTCCGCTCAGCGCCGGGGACGGCGAAGGAGATTGGAATTCTGTTCCTGGCCATGGGCGCTGGAATGATAGCCGGCATGGGCTATCTGGGCTATGCTTTTCTCTTCACTGTCATCCTCAGCGCCGTCTCCATGCTCTACAGCCGGCTTGACTTAGGAGCGAAGAAGAACAGTCAGCTCTACAAGACGCTGCACATCACCATACCGGAGGATCTGGATTACACCGATGTGTTTGAGAAGCTGTTTCCCCAGTACGCAACATCCTGGGAGCTCACCAGCGTGAGAACCACCAACATGGGGAGCCTCTTCAGGCTCACCTATGACATTGCGCTGAAGAGCCCTGACGTTGAAAAGGAATTGATTGATAAACTGCGTTGCCGGAACGGGAATCTGGAGATAAGTATCTCAAAACAGGAGACCATGACGACAGGTCTTTAAAAGAAAGTGAGTTCCATATGAAGAAAAATCTGGTGCAAGGTCTGCCGGCGCTCTGCCTTGCCGTTATCCTGCTGCTTGGCGGCTGCGGGAACGGCACGGCGGGCGGCACGGCAGGCGGAGTGACGACAAATGGCGGAGTGACAAGTGACAGCGGCGGAACGACGAATAACGGGACGACGAATAACGGGACGACGAATAACGGGACGACGAACGACGGAACGACGAATGGCGGGACGACGAATGGCGGGACGGGTGAGAGCGCGGGGAATACGGCGGATTCGTCGGACATGTTCTCCAACAGGGACTATGAGGCGGGGTATGATGAGACTGCCGCTGCGTATATAACGCTGAACGGGAGCACCGCACAGTGCAGCTCAAACGCCGTTGAGATCAGCGGCTCCTCCGTAACCATCACGGACGAGGGGACATATATCATCTCCGGTACGCTTACCGACGGTATGATAATCGTTGACGCGGGGAATAATGATAAGCTGCAGCTTGTTCTCGACGGTGTATCAATATCCAGCGGAACCTCCGCTGCACTGTACATCCGCCAGGCCGACAAGGTTTTTGTCACCACTGCGCCGGGCTCTGAGAACACGCTGTCAAACGCAGGGGAGTTTATCGCCATTGACGACAACAATATAGACGCAGCCATATTCTCAAAGGACGACCTGACGTTCAACGGCCAGGGGAGCCTCACCGTGGAGTCCCCCGCAGGACACGGCATTGTGTCCAAGGATGACCTGGTGTTCACAGGCGGCTCCTACACCGTCTCCTCCGCAAGCCAGGCACTGAACGGGAAGGAGAGCGTGAGGATCGCCGGCGGTGACTTTACCATCACCTCGGGCAAGGACGGCATCCATTCTGAGGACGATGACGACGCCTCACTTGGCTTTGTATATATCCTGGGCGGCTCCTATGCAATCACGGCCGAGGGCGACGGGATCAGCGCGTCAAATTATCTCATGATCGATGGCGGGAGCTTTGACATAACAGCGGGCGGGGGGAGCGAAAACGGCTCCAAAGCAAGCTCCGGCAACTACGGCCAGTTCATGGGCGGGCGCGGGGGCTTTGCATGGCAGCATACAACGGAGAGCTCCGACGAGAGCACCAGCATGAAGGGCATCAAGGCCGGCGGAAATCTTGTCATAAACGCGGGCGCCTTCACTGTAAACTCCGCTGACGATGGCGTACACTCAAACTCATCCCTCACCGTGAGCGCCGGCTCCTTTGAGCTTGCCACAGGGGACGACGGCTTCCACGCGGATGAGACTCTCACAATTCGCGACGGCGCATCCATCACAATAACAACGTGCTATGAGGGGCTGGAGGGACTTACTGTAGACATCTCCGGCGGCGAGATCTCCATAGTCGCCACGGACGACGGCATAAACGCCGCGGGCGGCACCGACTCAAGCGGCATGGGCGGCAGGGATACAAGGTACGGCGGGGGACGGAGCTTTTCATCCTCCTCCGGGAGCATCACCATCTCCGGCGGCAGCATTGATATCCACGCCTCCGGCGACGCGGTGGACTCAAACGGAACCCTCTCCATAACTGGGGGCACCATCACCACCTCAGGCCCCAACTCCGGCGACACATCCATAGTCGACTATGAGACCGTCGGTACAATAAGCGGAGGCACGTTCATAGGGACCGGTGCCGGCAGCATGGCGCAGAACTTCAGCTCCGATTCGACCCAGGGCGTCATCATGGCGTCGGTGGGAAGTCAGGCCGCCGGCGCGACGGTTACTTTAAAAGATTCAGACGGTAATGTCCTGCTGGAAAAGGTGACAGACCAGGCCTTCTCCTGCGTGATTTTAAGCTGCGCCGATATATTGAAGGGCGAGACATACACTCTCACCGTCGGCTCTTATGAGATGTCCATCACCATGACAAGCCTTGTTTACTCAGCCTCCGGCGGCATGGGCGGAAATCAGCCCGGGAACATGAGCGGCGGAACGCGCGGCGGAAGATAGCGCTGAAAATGCCAGCGGTGGGGCTGCCGGACCCGGCAGCCCACTGCCGTTTTAAGAGGGAAGACAGGAGGCAGACAGGTGAAGAAGCATCTGTGGGCGATCTGCTACTCGGCACTCCTCATCGCCTTTACAGCTTACATCGCTCTGGACACCTTCGTTTTAACGAAGGTCTATTCCGTTGTGGATGATGAGCAAAATGATAGTCCCGCCGCCCCTGATACGGAGCAGCGGGACGAAGACCCGAAGGCGGAGGACGGTGCCGATACTGATAGCTCAGACCATGCAGAGCAGTATAGCGTGACCGTGACCGACACCTCCTATGACGATGGAAATATAAGCATCACAATCACTAAGTTCAGGGAGTGCGGCACATCAATCTATGTCGCGGACGTGCTCCTGTCCTTGCCGGAATATCTTAAAACCGCATTCGCCCAGGGAGTCTACGGAAAGAACGTCACGGAGAAGACATCGGCAATTGCGGCGGATAACGGCGCTTTGCTGGCCATCAACGGCGACTATTACGGCGTTCGCGAGGAGGGCTATGTCCTTAGAAACGGCACACTTTTCAGGGACGACCCGGACAGGGATCAGGAGGACCTCGTCATATATTCTGACGGGAGCTTTGAGATTATAAGCGAGGGCGATGTTTCAGCAAGCTCCCTTCTTGAGAACGGCGCATCGCAGATCCTGTCCTTCGGCCCTGCCCTTGTGAGGGACGGCGCTGTCTTAGTTTCTGAGAACGAGGAGGTCGGAAGGGCAAAGGCGAGCAACCCGCGCACGGCCATCGCCATTGTGGACGACCTGCACTACCTCTTCATAGTGTCCGACGGGCGCACCGACGAGAGCGAGGGACTGAGCCTCTATGAGCTTGCGTGCTTCGCGATGGATCTCGGCGCTAAGACCGCCTACAATCTGGACGGGGGCGGCTCGTCGACCATGGTCTTTAACGGCGAAGTCGTAAACCGCCCCACGACAAGCGGGAGAAGTATAAAGGAGAGGAGCGTCAGCGACATTGTCTATATTGGTTACTGAAAAGGATCACGACGCCCTGAGACGGTGGCAGTTTTCATATCTTCTCATCTCCCTTGCCGTTTTGCTGTTCGGCGCGGTGTACGAATTTTTCAGCCACGGCGTCTACTCAGGCTTCATGCTTTACGCCTTTGCCATCCCGCTTACAGGCGGCACGCTGCTCTGCTTTGTGCTTGACATGTCGAGCGCCCGCTATATGCCGGGACGCCTAGTCTGCAACCTCTATAACTCCGGCATAGCCGCGCTGACGGTGGGGTGCATCTTCAAGGGAGTGCTTGAGATTTACGGGACCACAAACAGACTTATTGTGGTCTACTGGATTGCCGGCTTTGGCCTCATGGGGCTTGCCGGCGCGGGGTACGGGTTATCTCTCCTGAGGCGCTTCCGGGTGAAGCCTGGCAAGGGCCGGAGCGCCTGAATTTGAAAGTGATGCGGGAGCTCCTCCGGAAGCTGACCTCAGCTTTGGCCGCTTTGCACCCGTCTCGCCTCTAAGCTCAACGTATGTCCTGCGGATGATGAAGGCAGCGATGATGAACGTCAGCACATCTGCCGTGGGGAATGAGTATAATATACCGTCAAGACCAAAGAAGATGGGGAGCACGATCGGCAGCGCCACGCCGAAGACTATCTCACGCACAAGCGAGATTATGGTGGACTGGATCGCCTTGCCCAGGGCCTGCAGATAGATGAAGGTCCCCTTGTTCACCATTGCCAGAATCATCATGCAAAGGTATATCCGGAAGCTTCTCACGGCGAACTGCGTGTAGAGGCTGCTCTCGTTTTTCGCACCGAAAATCCCTATGAGCTGCGCAGGGAAGAGCTCCACGATGAGCGTCGCCGCAAGGCCTATCACGGCCTCCGACGCCAGAAGGAGCGTGAACAGCGACTTTGCTCTGTCCCGTCTCCCGGCTCCGACGTTGAAGCCCACAATCGGTATGCATCCCGCCGCAAGTCCCACGGAGACTGAGATTGCAATCTGGAAGAATTTCATGACTATGCCCAGCACCGCAAGGGGTATGTGGATGTATTCAGGCTGGCCGTATATTGCGTCCAGCGCACTGTATTTCGTGCACATGTTCTGCACAGCGGCCATGGATATGACAAGGGATATCTGTGAGAGAAAGCTCGTTATGCCAAGGGTGAGGAATCTCACCATGAGTCTGCCGAAAAACCCGAAGCTGCTCCGCTTAAGCCTGACGGACTTCATGTGGAAGAGATACCAGACGGACAGCGCCGCAGTGAGGATCTGACCGGCAACTGTCGCCACAGCAGCGCCCATCATCCCCATATGCATAGGGTAGATGAATATCGGGTCCAGGATGATGTTCACCCCCGCCCCTGAGAGCGTCGCCGCCATGGCAAATTTAGGACTTCCGTCGGAGCGTATGATGGGATTCATCGCCTGTCCGAACATGTAAAACGGGATCCCCATAGCAATCCATGTGAAATACTCCCTGGCGCACGCGTACGTCTCCTCATTGACCCTGCCGCCGAAGAACGTGAGAATCCCGTCCATGAAGACAAAGTAGACAGCGGTCAGTATGACGCTGCTGATGACACAGAGAAGTATGGCGTTTCCGATGCTCCTGTGGGCGTCATCCCTCCTGTCCGCGCCAAGACTGATGCTCACAAATGCGCAGCAGCCGTCGCCGATCATCACGGCAATTGACAGCGCCACGACAGTCAGCGGGAACACAACCGTGTTCGCGGCGTTTCCATAGGAGCCCAGATAGTCGGCATTCGCAATGAAGATCTGGTCAACGATGTTGTAGAGCGCTGCAACCACAAGGGAGATAACGCAGGGAATTGAGTATTTGCGCATAAGTCTCCCGATTTTCTCCGTCACCATAAATGAGTTGTTCTTAGCTTCCATTAAAATAATACCTCCCGGTTAAAAGGCGCCTGACATGAGAACGGGAATACCGGGCCCGGTCTCCGGCTTGCCTTAAATGCGCCGGAGAGCGCTCAGAGCGCCGGTTAACGCATGCCATCGCGCAAAAATACAATGAGCGGCTGAAACAACCGGATTTACGCCGTTTCAGCCACTCATTGTGCATTTATACTACCACTTTCCCGGGTGCGTGTCAAAGGACTTTTTGACTAAATTTCGCTCTTCCTTATACTGTCCACCTTGTTTACAAATTCGCGCTTCGTACGGATGCACGCATACGCCACACCGAGGAGCTCCGAGACCACGAAGGCGTACCAGCACGCGTCCACTCCCCCAAGCCGCCCGAAGAGCCACGCCAGGGGGATAAGCGGGAAGAACTGCCTCAACATAGTCCCCGTCATGTTTATGACGCCGTTTCCAAGCCCGGAGCATGCGTAGCCCAGGACTATTGTTATGGAGCCCGGCACAAAGGTGAGGGAGATGATGCGAAGTCCGCGAACGCCCAGCGCCAGCGCTGCGTCGGATACGGAGAATATGCCAAGGAGCCTGGCCGGAATTATCTCAAAAAGGGCCGTTCCGACTATTGCTGTCCCCGCCGCGACCGGCACTGCAACCCTCAGCACTGCCTTTATCCGGTCAGGGTTGCCTGCGCCCAGGTTGAAGCCCACAATCGGAATTGACGCCTGGCCCAATCCCATGACAGGCATGTAGAGAAAGCTCTGAAGCTTGTAATACGCGCCGAAAAAGGCGATGGCCGGCGTGGACTCAGCAAGCAGCACGCCCAGTATTGCGTTCATGGAGAACAGCATCACAGATCCCATGGCCTGTGTAAGTATGGTGGGGAGCCCCACGCTGTAGATGGGCTGCACGACAGATCGCGTCATGCGAAAGCCCCTGAAGCGAAAGCGTATCTCCCGGTTCGTCCTGGCGTTAAGGGTGAGCGCCACGGCAGCGCCCAGCCACTGACCGATCACCGTCGCCACAGCTGCGCCCTCAATACCCATCTTGCAGACGAAGATGAGAATCGGGTCCAGGATGATGTTTGTGACGGCCCCGGCAATCAGGGACACCATGCTCAGCACCGTATTCCCCACCGCCTGCAGCAGCCGCTGCCCGAGCGTCTCAAGGAACACGCCGAGGCTGAACAGTGTGCATATGCGAAGATAGCTTCCGCACATGCCGACCGCCTCCTCACTGCCGCTGCACACCTTAAGGTACAGCGGCAGCAGAAATGCTCCGAAGAGCATGAAGACTGCCGTCCCTATGACGGCCAGCACAAGGCCGGCCGTGGCGGTCCTGCCCGCGTCCTCGTACCGCTTTGCGCCCACCATGCGCGAGCAGACGGCGTTTACTCCGACTCCCGTGCCGACAGATACAGCTATCATCAGCAGCTGAACGGGGTATGCAAGCGCCGTCGCCGCAAAGGCGTCCTCGGATATCATGCCGACGAAGATCCCGTCCACGATGTTGTAAAGCGACTGCACTAGAAGGGACAGCATAAGCGGCAGCGCCATGCTTATTACAAGCCTGGGAACAGGCATGGAGCCCATCTTGTTTGTGCTCACCTGTCCTTGCGCTCCTGCGCCTTGCCGGGCCGAGCCTGCGCCGCCAGGAACCATCTCACCACTTCTCATAATGCACCCTGTCCGGCTCATAGAGGTTCCGCTCCGGGAACGAATCGTCCTCCGGGTATCCGAACGCCAGAATGGAGTGAGGCGTTACCGTCTCAGGCAGCCTGAAAAGCTCCCGCTGCGCCTCAACCCTGGCCGTCTGCGGCCACGTGCCCAGCCACACGCTCCCGACGCCCAGCGCGTGCGCCGCGATGACCATGTTCTGCGCCGCAATTGAGCAGTCAATAATCCAGTAGTCCGGCGCAGGCTGGAACGCCCTCTTTAAGTCGCCGCAGACCAGAACCGCAAAGGCCGCTCCCCGCAGCGGCTGCGCCGGACGCCCGTTGGCGTCGGCCATTCTGCCTAGCATCGCCCTGTCCCGAACGACAATAAATGACCACTGCCGCGCGTTTACGCATGTAGGGCCGCTCATCCCGGCGGAGAGTATGAGCTTTATCGTCTCCTCCGGTACGGGCCTGTCCTGAAAGCTGCGCACGCTGCGCCGGGTGAAAATAGCCTGTAAGGCCTCCATATTTTTCCCTCCTGAACATTTAATGATAATAACATGACCTTAATACCCATTGTATCACCTCAAAGACAATATTTCAACAATATTTAATGTGTCGTGACCGCTCTGCCGCTTCTGCCCGCAGCAAATAAGCTGCGGACGCGGCCCTCAATGGGGATCTGCTAAGACGCATCTGAGAGATTGAATGACTGGTGTGTGCACGGGGGGGGAATTGCTATCCACAAAAAAATCCACAAATGGTCTTGAATTTGTCGGTTCAATCGTGTAGAATGAGCGTGTATAAGCGGCGGGTCGGGCTTTGTCCGGAGTTGCCGCTTGCCGGAGGAGTTGCGCGGGGGTATTTGCAGCAGGGGTGATACAATGGGAAGAGAAGGAACCTTTAATGACGGACAGGGAGTTCCGGCGGCTGAGCCGGGCTGATCTCATAGAGATTATTTACGAGCTGCAGCAGAGCGAGAAGGCTCTGCGCAGCGAGGTGGAGGAGCTTAAGAAGCGGCTTGAGGAGCGGCAGATAGCCATATCCGAGTCCGGCTCGCTGGCGGAGGTACTGGCAAAGCTCAACGGGCTTTTTGAGGCGGCGCAGGCCACAGCGGACGGCTACACCGAGGAGGCCGAGCGGCTTCTGGCCGTGGCGCAGCACACCAAGGACCAGGCGGATGAATACGAAGCTGACATAAAGCGGCACATAGGGACCCTCTCCCGGCTCACCATGCAGCAGCGCAAGGAGATGCTGGAGAAGACGGAGAAGGAGTGCCGGAAGCTCCGGGAGGCGGCGCAGGAGGGACGCCGCGCCCCACCCCAGACCGGCAGGGGAGGCCCCATGCGCCCGGCAAAGGAGAGCCGGAATAATGGCGAAGGCGACCGATAGAGGGCGCGTGCGCATCCCCACAGAGGAGCAGGTGCTCTCCGAGCGCAGCCGGCTCAGGCATCAAAAGCGCTTCAGGCGTGTCGTCGGCAGCACTGCGGCCATACTTCTTGTGGTTGCCGCTGCGGCGGTG
>CAYPMJ010000012.1:0-24905 GCA_964411785.1 uncultured Oscillospiraceae bacterium | reverse complement strand
GCTCCTCAGGAGCCTTGTCGATGGCGTCATAGGCAGTATACTGCGCAGCAGTCGGATCCGCCATCGAAAGCACCTTGGTGATGGCAGCGGTCAAAGTGGTCTTGCCATGGTCAATGTGGCCGATCGTGCCGATGTTTACGTGAGGCTTTGTGCGTTCAAACTTTTGTTTGGCCATTTCGGTTATTCCTCCTTGTGATACGAAAGTAAGATAAAAGATAATTAGTACTTCATTCCTGATCGTATTTTACATCATGCAGGGACATTTTGCAAGTATTATTTGCCCTGTCCGCGTGCCTTGACAATCTCATCTCTGAGATTTCTCGGTATCTCAACAAAGTGACTCGGCTCCATGCTGAAGCTGGCGCGTCCCTGAGTCTTCGAGCGGAGATCTGTCGAGTACCCGAACATGGTGGAGAGCGGCACATCCGCCATCACCTGCACCGTACCGTTCCGGATATCCGTCCCTGTAATTGAACCTCTGCGGGAGTTCAGATCACCGATGATGTCGCCCATATAGTCCTCCGGTCCCGTAACGGTGACCTTCATAATGGGCTCAAGAATGGTTGGGTCCGCCTTCTGACAGGCCTCCTTGAAGGCCATTGATCCGGCAATCTTGAATGCCATCTCCGAGGAGTCCACCTCATGGAATGAGCCGTCATACAGTGTAACCTTCACGTCTACCACCGGATACCCTGCGAGAACTCCGGACTGCATCGCGCCCTGTATACCCTGATCCACGGCAGGTATATACTCCTTCGGGATTGCGCCGCCTGTTATCTCATTCACGAACTCATAGCCCTTGCCTGACTCGTTAGGCTCCAGGCGAATCTTTACATGACCATACTGGCCCTTGCCTCCGGACTGCCGCGCATACTTGCATTCCACATCGGCTTTGCCCTTCACCGTCTCCTTATAGGAAACCTGCGGGCGTCCCACATTGGCCTCAACCTTAAACTCACGCATCAGGCGATCCACAATTATCTCCAGGTGCAGCTCACCCATCCCGGCGATTATCGTCTGTCCCGTCTCGTCATCGGTATAGGTCTTGAAGGTCGGATCCTCCTCTGCAAGCTTCTGGAGTGCTATGGCCATCTTCTCCTGGCCAGCCTTTGTCTTCGGCTCAATAGCCACACGGATAACAGGGTCCGGAAACTCCATCGACTCCAGTACAATCGGGTGCTCCGGGTCGCAGAGCGTATCACCTGTGGTGGTGTTTCTCAGGCCAACCACAGCAGCTATGTCTCCGGAGTATATTTTTGTTATATCCTCTCTGTGATTAGCGTGCATGAGCAGGATTCTCCCTATGCGCTCACGCTGCCTCTTTCCAGGGTTGAGGACTGCCGTGCCGGCGTCTATCGTTCCCGAATAGACACGGACAAAGCTGAGCCGTCCCACATATGGATCTGTGGCGATCTTAAAGGCCAGAGCTGAGAATGGCGCGTCATCGTCCGCAGGGCGCTCGTCCTCTTCCTCAGTATTGGGGTTAATGCCCTTTATCGGCGGAATATCCAACGGCGAGGGCATAAAATCCACTATCGCATCAAGAAGCTTCTGCACTCCCTTATTGCGATAGGAAGTACCGCACGTGACTGGAACCATCTTATTCTCTATGGTGGCCTTGCGTATTGCAGCCTTTATCGCATCAGAGCTTATCGGCCTGCCCTCAAGGTAGTTCTCCATGATCCCGTCATCGAAATCTGAAACCGCTTCCAACAGCTTTATCCGGTACTCATCCGCAAGCTCCCGAAGATTCTCCGGGATCTCCTCAACACGCATGTCCTTGCCGAGCTCATCGTAGTACACGTCGGCATTCATCTCGATGAGGTCGATTATCCCGCGGAAATCCCCCTCCTTGCCAATGGGCAGCTGGACAGGCACTGCGTTGGCCTTCAGCCTGTCATGAACCATGTCCAGGACATTGAAGAAGTCCGCGCCGGTGATGTCCATCTTGTTCACGTAAATCATGCGTGGGACATGGTAGTGGTCGGCCTGACGCCAGACCGTCTCTGACTGCGGCTCCACTCCTCCCTTTGCGCACATCACGGTGACAGAACCATCCAGCACACGCAGAGAGCGCTCCACCTCCACCGTAAAATCCACGTGACCCGGTGTGTCTATGATATTGATGCGCTTTCCCTTCCAGTGACATGTGGTCGCGGCGGACGTTATGGTGATACCGCGTTCCTGCTCCTGCTCCATCCAGTCCATTGTGGCCGCACCCTCATGAGTCTCGCCCATTTTGTGGGTACGCCCCGTGTAGAAAAGGATACGCTCTGTTGTAGTAGTTTTTCCGGCATCAATGTGTGCCATGATGCCGATGTTTCTCGTGTTCTCTAAGGAATATTCTCTGGGCATAAAAAGTATCTCTCCTGACAGCCGGGACTATCGGTCCCGCCGTAACTTGCTTGTATTACCACCTGAAATGCGCGAATGCCTTGTTGGACTCCGCCATCTTGTGGGTGTCCTCGCGCTTCTTGACCGACGCGCCCTGATTATTTGCCGCGTCCATTATCTCAGCCGCGAGACGCTCCTTCATGGTCTTCTCGCCTCTGGCACGAGTGTAATTGGTGAGCCACCGCAGACCAAGCGTCTGCCGTCTTGCGGGGCGGACCTCGATAGGCACCTGATAGGTCGCGCCTCCCACACGACGCGCCTTGACCTCCAGGCTCGGCATGATATTCTCAAGCGCCTGCTGGAAAACCTCCAGCGGCTCCTTGCCGGTCTTTTCCCTGATTATGTCAAAGGCTCCGTAGACGACCTTCTGGGCCACGCCCTTCTTCCCGTCCAGCATGATGCTGTTGGTGAGCTTAGTCACCAGCACGGAGCCATAGACAGGGTCCGGAAGTATCTCTCTTTTGGGAACGTTACCTCTTCTGGGCACTTTACTTCCCTCCTTCATTAAAAAATGATGTCACAGGTACTCTGAGCTTTTCCGCTCAGTTGCGCCCTGAGGTCAGTTTATCTGAACAACAGGGCTAAGCTGTTGGATTTTCGTTTACTTCTTCTTCGCAGCAGCGGTCTTTCCGGCCTTCGGCCTCTTCGCGCCATAGCGTGAACGGCCCTGACGCCTTCCGTCCACTCCCTGGGTGTCCAGCTTTCCGCGAATGATGTGGTAACGGACGCCTGGCAGATCCTTCACACGTCCTCCCCTGATAAGAACCACTGAGTGCTCCTGGAGATTGTGACCGACACCCGGAATATACGCTGTAACCTCGTAGCCGTTCGTCAGACGCACACGCGCGATCTTCCGCAGCGCGGAGTTCGGCTTCTTAGGTGTGGAGGTACGCACTGCTGTGCAGACGCCTCTCTTCTGCGGGGATGACAGATCCGTCTCCCTGTTCTTCAGCGTGTTCAGTCCCTTCTGCAAGGCAGGAGAGGTCGACTTGTAAGTGGATGACTCCCTTCCCTTCCTCACAAGCTGATTTATTGTGGGCATTTTTTTCCTCCTTTCTCATAAAGCTGAATCTGTAACCGACCTGAAGTTGCGTCGTTTACAATATCTTAACCGGAGGCTTTGCCTCCAGCTAAAACCTGTGTCAACACTCACAAAACTGGATTTTACCACACTTTTTTCCGGCCGTCAATAGCGTTTTTTTCAAAAAACATGATTAATCCGCTGTTTTGCCGTCTTTTCTCACAGGAGGACGCCTCCAAGCGGCGTCCTCCTGATTTGTGCATTGCCTCAGCTCTCAGATTGCATTGCCTATGCTACGCAGTCCGGAGAGATCCACCTCCGGGCCATCGTCCTCCGGGGTCTCATCCTCAAAGCCATTCTGAAGCGAGGATTTTTCATTCTCCTCCTTATCGGACTTTCCCTCGACAGCATCCCTGTAGAGCGACAGCCCTGATCCTGCCGGAATGAGCTTTCCTATGATCACATTCTCCTTAAGTCCGACCAGATGGTCCACCTTGCCCTTTGTAGCCGCCTCAGTGAGGACCTTTGTTGTCTCCTGGAAGGACGCGGCCGACATCCAGCTCTCTGTAGCCAGCGATGCCTTTGTTATGCCCATGAGGAGCTGTGTGTAAACCGGGTACTGCAGATTCTCCTCTCCTGAGGCCTTCCGCTCATCCAGCTTCTCGATCTCCTCGCGCAGCTCCAGAATATCCACCACTGATCCGGAGAGAAGGCGCGTATCTCCCGCGTCATCCACGCGAACCTTCCGCATCATCTGGCGGACAATAACCTCGATGTGCTTATCCGAGATATCCACGCCCTGCTGCCGGTAAACTCGCTGAACTTCATTTATAAGGTAGTTCTGCGTGGCGTCGCGGCCCAGAATGCGCATGATATCGTGCGGGTTCAGCGCACCGCCGGTGAGCATGTCCCCGGCCTTGACCATATCCCCGTCCTTCACACGTATGCCGGCTGAATGCGGCGCATTGCAGGATGACGTCTCGCCTGTCTCCGGATTTGTAATCGTTATAGACACCAAAGAGCCCTTACGCGCCTCCTCCAGGCTGACTCTTCCCGGTATCTCCGCCAGTATAGCCATCTTTTTCGGCTTTCTCGCCTCAAAAAGCTCCTCGACACGCGGAAGACCCTGTGTGATCTCAACGCCGTGCTCACCGCCGGCCACGCCTCCGGTGTGGAAGGTGCGCATGGTGAGCTGCGTGCCGGGCTCTCCTATAGACTGCGCGGCTATGACCCCGACTGCCTCGCCCGCGTTTACAGTCTCGCCTGTTGCCAGGTTCAGCCCGTAGCACCTCGCACAAACTCCGCTCTTCGCCTTGCAGGTGAGGACGCTTCTGATTTTCACGTGATTTACGCCGTGGTCCGTGAGCGTCCCGACATCCTGGTGCGTGAGCATGTGGTCACGGGTGAAAAGCACCTCTCCTGTCTCAGGGTCCACGATGTCGTCCGCCGGATAGCGGCCATGGATGGACTCAGCAAGGCTCTGTGTCACCTGACCATTCTCAACCTTCTCAGCGGCATCAATCCCATCGTGAGTCTCGCAGTCACGCTCACGTATTATCACATCCTGGGAGACGTCCACCATTCGTCGTGTCAGATATCCGGAGTCAGCTGTACGCAGAGCCGTGTCCGCCAGTCCCTTCCTGGCGCCCCTGCTGGAAATGAAGTATTCAAGCACTGTCAGGCCCTCACGGTAGTTGGCCTTAATCGGTATCTCGATGGTACGCCCTGCTGTGTTGGCGATAAGTCCGCGCATTCCGGCAAGCTGACGTATCTGAGCCATGGAGCCGCGTGCGCCTGAGTCAGCCATCATATAGATCGGGTTGAACTCATCCAGAGAACTCTGGAGCGCATCTGTCACGTCCTTGGTCGTTTTCTCCCACTCCGCCACTACCAGACGATACCTCTCGTCATTGGTGATGAAGCCGCGTTTGTACATATTCTCGATGTCGACCACCTTCTTCTCGGTGGCGCTTATCAGCTTTGGCTTGGCCTCCGGGACAGTCATATCCGCAACTGAGATGGTCATGCCGCTTATGGTGGAATACTTATAGCCCTGTGCTTTTACGTTATCCAGAACCTCCACTGATACCTCGAAGCCATGCTTCTCAATGCACGCGTCGATTATCTTTCCAAGCTCCTTCTTGCCCACCTTGAAGCCGATTTCCAGGTCCAGCTCATGGGCAGGATCAGACCTGTCCACGAAGCCCAGATCCTGCGGAACCGGGTTATTAAAGATGATCCGTCCCACAGTCGTCTCGATGATACCCGTCTTCATGACGCCGTTTACTTCCCTTGAAACCCGGACACGTATCGGTGAGTGAATACCCACGTCGCCGCTCTGGTAGGCCATGATCGCCTCGTCCTTGGAGATAAACGCCTTGCCTGTCCCCTTCTCCTCCCTGATAAAGGTGAGATAGTAGGACCCAAGCACCATGTCCTGTGTTGGGACTGTAACAGGACGTCCGTCACGGGGATGCAGCAGGTTATGCGCTGAGAGCATGAGTATCCTCGCCTCCGCCTGTGCCTCAGAGGAGAGCGGAACATGGATGGCCATCTGGTCCCCGTCGAAATCCGCGTTATAGGCCGTGCAGACCAGCGGGTGCAGGCGAAGCGCACGGCCCTCCACCAGAATCGGCTCAAAGGCCTGGATACCAAGTCTGTGCAGCGTGGGAGCGCGGTTCAGAAGTACCGGGTGCTCCTTTATCACCACCTCAAGGGCGTCCCAGACCTCTGTGCGGCCCTTGTCCACCATTTTCTTAGCGGATTTGATGTTGTTTGCCACGCCATCTTCCACAAGCTTCTTCATGACGAACGGGCGGAACAGCTCTATAGCCATTTCCTTTGGCACACCGCACTGGTAGAGCTTCAGATCCGGGCCCACGACGATGACAGACCGGCCTGAATAGTCAACCCGCTTGCCCAGAAGATTCTGGCGGAAACGGCCCTGCTTGCCTTTAAGCATATCGCTCAGAGACTTCAGTGCCCGCGAATTTGCCCCGGTCACGGCTCTCCCGCGGCGGCCATTGTCCATGAGAGCGTCCACTGCCTCCTGCAGCATGCGTTTCTCGTTCCGAACGATGATGTCCGGAGCAGAGAGCTCTATGAGCCGCTTCAGACGATTGTTGCGGTTTATCACACGCCTGTACAGATCGTTCAGGTCAGAGGTCGCAGAACGACCGCCGTCCAGCTGTACCATTGGCCGTATCTCCGGCGGAATGACAGGCAGTACATCAATTATCATCCACTCCGGCTTGTTGCCGGATTTAAGGAATGACTCCACTACCTCCAGTCGCTTTACAAGCTTTGCCTTCTTCTGACCACTGGCATTCTGAAGCTCCGCCCGCAGCTCCTGAGACAGCGCTGCGCAGTCGATCTGCTGGAGAAGCTCCTTTATGGCCTCAGCGCCCATGCCGGCCTTGAAGTCGTCCTCATACTTCTCCCTCTTGTCCCGGTACTCCCTGTCGTTCAGGAGCTGGCACCTGGTCAGCGGCGTGTCGCCGGGGTCCGTCACTATATATGAGGCGAAGTACAGCACTTTTTCAAGTATGCGCGGCGTCAGATCAAGCATGAGTCCCATTCTCGACGGGATCCCCTTAAAATACCAGATGTGTGACACCGGGGCGGCAAGCTCTATATGCCCCATGCGTTCCCTTCTCACCTTACTGCGGGTGACCTCGACACCGCACCGATCGCATATCTTGCCCTTATAACGTATTTTCTTGTACTTTCCGCAGTGGCATTCCCAGTCCTTTGTCGGTCCGAATATTCTTTCGCAGAAGAGGCCGTCCCGCTCCGGCTTCAGCGTCCGGTAGTTTATGGTTTCCGGCTTTTTGACCTCGCCATAGGACCACTCACGTATCATCTCCGGAGAAGCGATTCCTATTTTGATTGCATCAAAAGGCGCGTAACTCATTCCTCGTCCTCCTCAACAAATGCGTCTTCCTCGTCATCGAAGTCGCCCAGAGCATCATCATCATAGGCGTCCTCACCGTCATCCTCGCTGTCCTCGCCGTCTTCGCTGTCCTCGTCCGCGCCATCAAGCGCGTCCTCCGCGTCTTCAATGGCGTAGCCTGCTGCCTCCAGCTCATTGTCGCTGGAGGAATAGCGCTCGTTCTCCACGTCACGGAAGCCGTGGGCATACTCATCGTCATCGTCGTCCTTAAGCTCTATCTCCTGTCCGTCACGGTCAAGTATCCTTATGTCCAGACACAGCGCCTGCAATTCCTTCACCAGCACCTTGAATGACTCAGGCACACCCGGCTGCGGAATATTGTGTCCCTTCACTATCGCCTCATAGGTGCGCACACGTCCGGTCACATCGTCCGATTTTACCGTCAGTATCTCCTGCAGCGAGTATGCTGCGCCATACGCCTCCAGTGCCCAGACCTCCATCTCGCCGAACCGCTGCCCGCCAAACTGTGCCTTGCCGCCCAGAGGCTGCTGTGTCACCAGGGAGTATGGTCCTGTGGACCTGGCATGTATCTTGTCGTCCACCAGGTGGTGCAGCTTCAGGAAGTACACATACCCTACAGTCACCGGATTGTCAAACGGCTCCCCTGTACGTCCGTCATATAGCACGCTCTTACCATCTGTACGAAGTCCGGCCTCGCCAAGGAGCTCCCTTATCTCGCTCTCATGTGCGCCGTCGAAAATTGGCGTGGCAACCTTCCACCCCAGCGCCTGAGCTGCATAGCCTAAGTGAACCTCAAGCACCTGACCTATGTTCATACGTGACGGAACACCCAGCGGGTTCAGGACAATGTCAAGCGGCGTGCCGTCCGGCAGATACGGCATATCCTCCTTGGGAAGTATGCGTGACACAACGCCCTTATTGCCGTGACGTCCGGCCATCTTATCGCCCACGGATATTTTCCGCTTCTGAGCCAGATACACTCTCACCACCATGTTGACAGATGGATTCAGCTCATCCCCCGCTTCCCTGGTGAAAACCTTTACATCAACCACGATGCCGCTCTCGCCGTGCGGCACCTTCAGCGAGGTATCGCGCACCTCTCTGGCCTTCTCACCGAAGATCGCCCTCAGAAGGCGCTCCTCCGCCGTAAGGTCCGTCTCGCCCTTCGGCGTCACCTTTCCGACAAGTATATCCCCCGCGTGGACCTCCGCGCCAATTGAAATGATGCCGCGGTCATCCAGATATTTAAGCGAATCCTCGCCCACACCCGGTATATCCCTCGTTATCTCCTCCGGGCCGAGCTTTGTGTCCCTGGCGTCAATCTCATGCTCCTCAATATGGATGGATGTGAAAACGTCCTCCATCGCAAGACGCTCATTCAGCAAAATGGCGTCCTCATAATTGTAGCCCTCCCAGGTCATGAAGCCTACCAGGATGTTCTTGCCAAGGGCTATCTCTCCGTTTGAAGTAGATGGGCCGTCCGCAAGAACGGTCTCAAAATGCACTCTCTCCCCCGCATCAACAACGGGGCGCTGATTTATACAGGTGCTCTGGTTTGAGCGGGTAAACTTGATGAGGTGATAGTCCTTGATTTCCCCGCTGTCGTACCGCACTGTCACGGTATCCGCATCCACATAGGTAACCACACCGTCGCCCTCAGCGCAGATCACCACCTTGGAGTCAACCGCACACTTGTGTTCAATACCCGTCGCCACAATAGGCGCCTCTGTCACCAGCAGAGGCACTGCCTGGCGCTGCATGTTGGCGCCCATCAGGGCCCTGTTCGCGTCATCGTTCGAGAGGAACGGTATCATGGCCGTCGCCACAGAGACCATCATCCGCGGCGAAATATCGATGTAGTCCACACGGTGCTTCTCTACCTCAACAATTTCGTCCCTGTGCCGGCAGATTATACGGTCGTTGATAAACCGACCCTCCTCATCCCTGGGCTCTGTGGCCTGGGCGACAACAAACTGATCCTCCATATCCGCGGTGAGGTAATCAACCTGGTCGGTGACGCGGCCGGTCTCCTTGTCCACCTTCTGGTACGGCGCTATAAGGAATCCGTATTCATTTACCTTCGCGTAGGAGGCCAGGTACGAGATAAGCCCTATGTTAGGTCCCTCCGGCGTCTCCACAGGGCACATACGTCCGTAGTGGCTGTAGTGTACATCACGCACATCGAAGGACGCCCGTTCCCTGGACAGTCCTCCCGGGCCCAGGGCCGAGAGACGCCGCTTATGCGTAAGCTCCGCAAGCGGGTTTGTCTGATCCATGAACTGGGAAAGCGGAGAAGAGCCGAAAAACTCCTTTATCGCGGCTGTAACAGGCCGGATGTTAATCAGCGACTGAGGCGTCACTGCGTCAGTGTCCTGGAGTGTCATCCGTTCGCGGATAACACGTTCCATACGGGAGAAACCCACACGGAACTGGTTCTGCAGCAGCTCACCGACGCTGCGGAGTCTGCGGTTGCCCAGGTGGTCTATATCGTCCAGATCGCCGCAGCCATGGGCTGTGGAATTGAGATAATTTACAGAAGCAAATATGTCGTCCGGAATAATATACTTTGGCACGAGAAGAGCCATATTCTCTTTAATTGCCGCTTTAAGCTCATCTCCGCTGTACTGCTCCAGGAGACCCTTGAGAATTATCCAGCGCACTCTCTCCTTCAGGCCGAGCTCCTCCTGCGGATCAAAATCCACAAACCTGTCCAGCCACACCATGCCATTGGAGAAGAGCTTCACCTCTTTGCCGGTTTCGCCCTCCACATACGCCTCAATGATGCCCATGTGATCCAGCTTCTCAGCGCGCTCACGGGTGATTGTCTCGCCCGCCTCCGCGATGACCTCACCTGTCAGCGGATCGGAGAGCGGCCTTGTCAGACGCTTTCCCGCGATACGCGTCCAGACGGCGAGCTTCTTATTATATTTGTATCGGCCGGCAGTGGAGATATCGTACCTGCGCGGATCAAAGAACAGATTGAAAAGCAGTGACTCCGCTGAGTCGACTGTGGGCGGATCACCTGGGCGCAGCTTGCGGTATATCTCAAGCAGCGACTCCTCCCTGGTATGGCAGGCATCCTTATCTATGGTGGATATTATGCGCTCGTCCTCACCGAAAACCGCCTTCAGCTGTTCATCAGTGACGGCTCCCGCCTCACCGCCGGACATGGACAGCCATGTGTACGGCTCATCCGTTCGCTTGCCGATCGACCTGAGGAAACAGGTAATGGGGAGCTTTCTGTTCTTGTCGATGCGGACATTGAACATATCCGAGGTGTCAGTCTCATATTCCAGCCACGCACCACGGTACGGAATAACCGTCGTGGCATAAATGGGCGTCCCGGTCTTATCTATCGACTTCTCATAATATACTCCCGGAGAACGGATAATCTGTGAGACTATGACGCGCTCGGCCCCGTTGATGACAAAGGTCCCCCCCTCAGTCATCAAAGGGAAGTCGCCCATGAATATCTCCTGCTCCTTTATCTCCTCTGTCTCCTTATTGCGGAGACAGACGCTGACCTTTATCGGGGCGGAATAAGTCACGTCGCGGGCCTTGCACTCCTCTACAGAATACTTCGGCGGCTCGTCCATCTTGTAATCCAGAAATGTCAGCTCCAGGTTTCCGGTGTAGTCCCCGATCGCTGCAACATCCTTGAAAACATCCCTGAGTCCCGTGTCCAGAAACCACTTATACGAATCCTTCTGTATCTCCAGAAGGTTCGGCATGTCCTGGACCTCCTGCACCTTGGCAAAGCTCCGTCTGAGGGTTTTACCGTACCATATCTCCTTTGGCACTCGCTTCACTCCTTTTCATATTCGCCGAGCGACACGCCCGGATCCGTTGCTGCTTTTCGTACATCCCCGCTTGATTTTTTTCCGCCGCGCGTTATAATAGGGATGAAAATGAAATGCTTGAAATAAAGATTGCGCTTGGAAAAATTGAGCTGTATGCCCTTCTCAGCGGCATAGAATCAGCTCATTATACCAAGGCTTCCAGTTATTGTCAAGCATTTTTTGTGGTTTGTGAAAAATGTTCAAAGATGCAACTTAAAGAGGGCTTTCCACAATGCGCAGGACAAGGGGCGGACGTGGGGCATCATTGGTGATTAGTCTGGCGGTATTGAGCATCTGCGTTGCGCTTGGCGGGATAGTGATGACATACTCATCAGAAAGCGCGTGGTACGATATCAATATGGCTGGGAGAAACCAGAAATATATGACGGTTTCCTCAGCAGCGCAGCTTCTCAGAGACACTTTCTCCGGAGGTATCTATGACGGAGCTGCCACGCTGGTGAGAACGCAGGATAAGGAGACAGGAGAGACATACTCCGTATTTTCGGAGCTTGGCGAGGGGACCTATCAAGGTGCGCTGCGCCGCTGGATAGAGGACAGTCTGAACGACATCTACTACGCCAGGAGCTCCGACATATGGCCTGTCCAGGAAGCAGACCTCGGCATGATACCTGTGGGGAAGCAGACCGTATACCTCACCGGACTCACCGTCAACGTTGAAACAGATGCGCAGACGCAGCTTGAGACAGTCCACTGGACATTGACCATAAAGAACGATTACAGCATAGAGGCGGAGTTGTGGCTTGAAGATGAGCAGTACAGGACGAAGCTCATCCTGCCGGCAGAGGTGGCTGAAGAGGTGTCTGTAACAGAAACGGGCGATGAAGAGTCAGATGATGAAGTGACAGAGACAACCTTTCATGTACATGTCACATGGCCCGCTGAAGCAGCTGAATTCACAAGGGTACAGCAGCGGAGAGAAACTGCCCGGAGCCTTCTCAGGCAGCTTCGCCGCTGACCACAGATCTGAAAACCCGGCAGCGTGGAAGCGAAAGGCCAGATCGAACAGAGCGATTTAAGAGTTCTGCGTCAGAAAAGGGCGCGAAACGGCATGAGCACTTTGTGCGTCTCAGGCTAAGCTGCGCATTTCTGGTGGAAGAGATCTGCTGATCTCCTGTGGCGCATTTATCCTGATCTTCCCCGGTAATGCGTCAGCTTACAATAACCCGTACCGCTGGAATGGGCGGTACGGGTATTTTCTTTGCTTCTGCCGGCTTGAAATCTATTTGGCACGCCTTAAGCGGAATACATTGACTATTATGCACAGAAGAACCGTAAGTGCCATGTCGACGAGGGTGCAGCCGACCGGTAAATCTATCCGCATCAGAAGCCTGTAGCCCACGAAACCGATCGCCCAGATTGCCAGGTTGTAAATATCAAAGCTCTTTTCTGAGCTGTCCCGTTTCAATATGAAGAAGTCAGCTATCTGTATGGCGATCATCGGCGCAAAGACGGATCCTATGAGGTACAGAAAGTCAGTGATGTCGTCCATGGGGAAGAGCAGCGCACCGATGACTCCCACTACTGTTACGCCAACGGCTGTCCACTTTCCGTTGAGCTTTTTATGGAGCGACTGTGCGGAGATACCGGCCGACCAGGCATCAAGGAAGGTGGTGGTGACGGTGGAGAGGACGAGTATCACCAGCGCAGCTATTCCGAGCCCTGCTTTAACCATTATGGACGCTATGTCGGATTCCCCTGTGAATATAGCGGCGCCCATGCCGATTATGTACATCCATGTGGATACAAGTCCATAGGTGACCGCACTTGCTGCAGTTGCAGCCATGGGCCTTTGTGCTTCCCGGGTGTAGTCGCTTATGAGCGGCAGCCAGGAGAGCGGCATGGCAACAGCAAGTTCCACGGCAGCGCCGAAGGTCATCGCCTCGCCGGATGTACCCTGGGGCGTCTTAGAGAAAATGACACAGCACAGCACCAGTGTCAGAATGAAAAGCGCCGCCATGGCAATTTTGTTGATAAGTCCCAGGTCCGTCACGCCAACAAGAACCCACAGAACAATGAGTCCGCCTATTACGACTGACCACACCTGTGGACCTGACTGGAATATACCGCCGGCGGCGAGCGCTCCATCGTAAATCATTATGGCAGTCCATCCCACAAGCTGGAGCACATTCAGCAGTGCGAAGAGCAGGCCGCCTCTCCGGCCGAAGGACATTTTTACAGTCTCCATGGCGCTGCGTCCCGTTCTGGCTCCTATAAGCCCTGAGAGAAATAAAAGTGCACAACCTATGACGTGCCCGACAAGTATGGCCAGCAGACCCTTTCCGAAGCCCAGCGGCGCGAAAGCCGTACCGGTCAGAATTTCAGCGAGAGATACTCCCGCGCCAAACCATATGAGAGCGTTTTGAAAGGTCGTTGTTTTCTTCTCCATCAGCGGGCCTCCTCCATATAGACGCCTGAGAGGTCAAACATGTGGTCAAGCGGCCCGGAGCCGTGGCCCAGATTCAGCATTGCTCCCAATGCGCCGGAGATGTAACTCTTCGCCCGTTCCACAGAGTCGTCCAAAGAAAAGCCCTTTGCCAGGTTTGATGCAATAGCGGAGGAGAGCGTGCAGCCTGTACCGTGCGTGTTCGGGTTTGACACCCGCTTCCCGTGGAACCAGCGGCCGGCTCCGTCACGCCAGAGAAGATCATCCGCATCACTGACGCTGTGTCCGCCCTTCAGCAGTACGGCGCAGCCATACGCGTCGCTTATTGCCCTGGCGGCATCCTCCATTTCTGCGGCATTTGAAATGGACCGCCCGGACAGGATCTCCGCCTCCGGGACATTTGGCGTCACTACCGCAGCTTTCGGGATTAGCAGACGCTCCAGCGTCTCCACAGCGTCCTGGGAAATGAGCCTATCCCCGGATGTCGCCACCATGACGGGGTCCACGACGATGTTCGCAGCTTTATAGTGGGCAAGTCTCTCCGCTATCACCTCAATAAGCGGTATGCTGGAAACCATTCCCGTCTTGACTGCATCCGGGAAGATGTCTGTGAAGACGCAGTCAAGCTCCTGCGCAAGAAAGTCCGGTGAACACTCCACAATGCTTTTTACGCCGGTGGTATTCTGAGCTACAAGGGCGGTGACGGCGCAGGTGGCGAAAACGCCGTTTGCCGTCATGGTCTTGATGTCCGCCTGAATCCCGGCGCCTCCACTGGGGTCTGTCCCGGCAATGGTCAATGCTGTTCTCATTTTTTTCTCCTTTCGAATCACAGCAAGGTTTTATAACGCGGCACAAGGTGGTGTCCCCGATGTACCGCCCGGAAAAACGGCGTCGCCGTCTATCCTGCAATCTTTTCAGCCAGCCTCCGAAGCTTCATGGCGCTGACCTTGACGTTGTCCCCGGCGAAGATCGCCGAGGCAGCCGCCACCCCCGCCAGTCCCAGTCCGGCAAGCTGCGGCAGATTATCAGCCGATATGCCGCCTATTGCCACAACGGGTATGGAGACAGAGGCCGTTATGGCCTTCAGCGTCTCTCTTGTAAGTGGGGATGCGTCCGACTTGGTGCCCGTCTCAAACACTGCCCCCGCGCCCAGGTAATCCGCACCTTGCGCCTCGGCAATCCGCGCCTCCTCCGGGCTGTGTGCGGAAACTCCCAAAACGCGGTTCTGGCCCAGGAGCTTTCGCGCCTGCGTTACATCCATATCTCCCTGCCCGAGATGAACTCCATCCGCTCCCGAACGCAGACAGACGTCCACACTGTCATCAATGACAGCCACAGCTCCCCTCAGGTGGCAGATCTCCACAAATCGCACAGCCTCCTCAAGGTACTCCTCTTCGCTAAGATGCTTCTCTCTCAGCTGTATTATTTTTGCGCCTCCATCAATGGCGGACTCTATTTTCTTAAAGAACGTCTCCCTGTCCACAGACCAGGTTCTGTCTGTCACAGCATAGAGGCAAAGCGTCCCCGGAGCAATGCGCATCTCTCTCCTCCTTATACATCTTTTTTCATCACTGGCAACACAGAAACGGGCGCACCAACACAGGGTGCGCCCGGAAAAAGCGTCTATTTCCCTACGTTGGCATGAACCAAATCAGGTCACGGGTCGGGACCTTCAGGTCCCCTCTCAGCCCACAGCAGCGGACTCCCCTTTTTTGCAGCTCTATTCTACCTCTTTTTGCCCCTCTTTGCAATCCCCCCTGACTGTTTTTCTCAAATATTTTTGTGAGGGTATGTGTCCCCGCTTCGGGAATATTTCAGTCCTGATTTAATTAATAGCCTATGTAAACCATGCAAATTTATCACATGAGCTGGCGTCTTGCAATACCTGTGAGGGTTCTTTGTCTCAGTTTTGCCAGTTGCTGTTGAAAAGTTCACAATTCTGAGCTATACTGTCACTGTTTTGGCTAAGTACGAGCTCATGTAAACAGGCTCTACTGCCTGATGCAAAGAGGAAAATACCAGGGTGAACTCGACGTCATAAAAAATAATGCGTATAAGCATGGGAGGAATC
This sequence comes from uncultured Oscillospiraceae bacterium, assembly GCA_964411785.1. Lineage (GTDB taxonomy): Bacteria > Bacillota > Clostridia > Oscillospirales > Oscillospiraceae > RUG626. Next base: position 9,263 of record CAYPMJ010000012.1, on the reverse strand, counting down.
AGCATGATACTGACAGGAAATGAAATACTGAATCGTCTTAATAAGGATATTTTTATTGAGCCCTTTCATCAGGAACAGATCAATCCAAATAGTTATAACCTCACATTAGCTGATGAGCTGATGATTTACACCGAGGATGTCCTCGACCCCAAAAAGGAGAATAAGACAGAGACTATCACCATTCCGGAGGAGGGGTACGTGCTGGAGGCGGGAAAAATATATCTCGCCAGGACATCTGAATACACAAAGACATTCAATCTGGTCCCGATGATAATAGGCCGATCTTCACTTGGGAGGCTGGGTCTGGCTGTCCATGTCACATCCGGCTTTGGCGATGTGGGCTTCTGTGGCTACTGGACAATGCAGTTAATCTGTGTTCAGCGGATAAAAATTTATCCAGGCATGAAAATATGTCAGATTTTCTATCATACCGTCTGTGGGGACACCACTGATTATAACAGCGATAAGTATCAGAACAGCGGCAAGATAGTGCCATCAAAGATTTTCAAGGAATTCTCATAATAAAGGTGCAGACGCGGGATCTGACTGCTTCCCGGATTTTTCCGAAGAGGTATGATGGAAAGCTGAGACGATGCCGTGTGATTATTTCTTCATAAACCGGAGGCCAGGGTGATGTTCGCCTGGCCTCCGGCCTGTCTACCTGTTTTTCCGCGGAACAAGGAGCGGCTGGAGCTGCTCTCCCCTTAAGGCGCTCTCAACGGTCGCCTCTGTCAGCGAGAAGTCCGCGAGAAGCGACGTGGGCTTCCCCTCCGGGTCGTCCTGGTAAAAGGGCACGAATGACACACGCCGTTATGGACGGACCCGGTCTCATCACAGTTCTGTGAATTTATAATGTATGACCAGTCTTCGCGCCTCACCTGCGTCCCGCGGCTGTTCCCAGACCTCTATCCGCTCCACAAGCGCTGTGAGCAGACCTCGCGTCAGGCTCCCTGGCTGTGTGCTCACCTCCCAGTTATTCTGGCTCTCAGGCCTTGTCTGCCGCCTCTCCTCCCGCTCTCTCAGAAGCTCCGATTTTGCTTTCAGCTCCTCCTCATAGCCCGACATCAGGTGCGCGTACAGTTCCTCTGAAACTGTTCCGTGCGTTCTGTCCTCATATAGAGAGCGCATGAGCCTGGATAGCTCCTCAGTGCGGCTGCGAAGCTTGCTCTCCCACGCTCTGCCGGCTGCGTCCCTTCGCCGCTGTTCCTCCTCCCGTCTGGCGCTGGCCGCCCGTAGTATCCGCTCACAATCCAGCGTCACCCGGGAGAGCTTCTCCTGAATATCCCCCAGGACGGCTCTCTTAAGAATGCTCTCGGATATTGCATGTGACTGACAGGAGCAGTTCCCGCTCTGACAGCGCCGGGTACAGGAATATGACACATACGCACGCATTTCCCCGCCTCTGGCCTTGCGGCTGACATTTCGTTTCATACTGCCGCCGCAGCCCGCACAGCGGAGAAGTCCGCTGAAGAGGCCAACTGTCCCGTCCCGCGTTGGACGCAGCCTCACTGACTCCCCGTCCAGACAGCGAACCCTCTCCCAGGTGTCCTCGTCTATGATTGCCTGGTGCGTGCCGGATACGCGAACCCAGCTGTCCCGCGGTTTGTTTACCAGGCGGTGATCCTTGTAGGATATTGTCCCCTGCTTCAGCTGTACCATGGCGCCTATATAAACTTCGTTCGCCGCTGCGATGCCGGCACTAAAAAACATATTCGTCACGAAATCCCCAGACCACTTCCATACGGCCACCTGGATATATAAGGCATTCCTTCAGCGCTTCAGCGATGAATCCCCTGTCCGGCTGCCAGTCCCCTGTCTTAGTCTCACCCCTCCTTTTTTCCTGCTCTCTAAGATGCTTCTCAAGTCCTGCTATCCGTGACTGCAATTCATCACCTTGCCGCACCAGAGCCTTTTTCTGCTCAAGGTAAGCATCTCTCCCAAGCTTATTAAGCGCGTATGCCTCGTAAAGCTCCCTCGCCTCCAGGCGCTGACCTGCGGCTTTCCCCCGCGCCCTTTCAAGCTCTCTCTCAGCGTCGGCTCTCTCCTCGGCTGCTTTTTCGCGGCGCTCTTCCATCATCCGGTCGCCACCCGCAGTGAGATCAAGCACAGCCTGAAGTCCAGCTCTGAGCACCTCCCACAGGCCGCTCTCCGGGATACGTTCTGCGGGACAGTCAAACTCATCTGTAAACTCCCGTGTCCTGCACACATAGTATGGTTCACGCACGATTACAAGACGCATACTCCTCCCGCAGACGCCGCAGCGCACCTTTCCGCGCATGGCGCCGGCGCCATTTATCTTCCCGCGTTCTCTGTACTCCCCCAGAGCTGTCTGCGCTCTTTCAAACTCCTCCTGGCTCACTATCGCCTCATGCGTCCCTTCCACAATTATCCAATCCTCCTTCGGGACTTTCACGCTGTGTCCTCCGCCCACCTTATCACAGCGACGCTTTCCATAGACGCTCTTCCCAAGATACCGGCAGTCCCTGACGATGGACAGCACGCTGCTGTTCGTCCAGTAGTTTCTCCCGTTTATGCTCCTCCACAGCTTCCTGCTGTATCCAGCCGCCTGTTTATAAAGCATCGGCGTCAGAACTCCATCCCGGTTTAACTCTCCTGCTGTCTGCGTGGTTGACATTCCGGATGCTGTCAGAGCAAAAATCCGACGCACTACCTCAGCTGCCGGAGGGTCAACCGCGAGCCTCGTTCTCCTGTCAGGATCCTTCACATACCCGTATGGCGCACGGGCAGCTGTGAAGTCGCCTCTTTTCGCGCGCTGTCTATGTGAACACCTCACCTTTTCTGAGAGATCCCGGCTGTATAAATCGTACAGTATCGACCTGAACGACACGTCAAGGCGTTCTGCGTCCATGGGTCTTCGGGTGTCCAGTCCGTCGTTTACTGCGATAAAACGCACCCCATATAAAGGAAAAACGTGGGAGATATATGCCCCCACGGTTATATAATCGCGCCCGAATCTGGACAGGTCCTTTACAACTATACATTGTATGCGTCCGAGCATTGCCTGTTTCAGAAGCTCCTGAACTGCCGGCCGCTCAAAGTTCTTTCCGCTCCACCCATCATCGCTGTACTCCACATTCTCCGCTCCGGCAAACTCCGCCCTGCCCTTTATATACTCCTCCAGAAGCGCCCTCTGGTTGGATATGCTGTCTGACTCCCTCTTTTCCTCCCCGTCCGGTTCCATGTCCTCCGAGGAAATTCGAAGGTATTTTGCAACCACATAACTGCTCATTTTCTCACCCACCTGTCGCCGCGCCTTTCTCCCATGCTGAGGACTGTCTTAAATATTTCTTCCTCTATGATGGGTTCGTGGGTATTCTCCACCACTGCTCTCTCTCCCTCCGGAACCGTACCTGTCCCGTCCGCCACGTAAACCCCGCCTTGCCTGACTCTTTGTACCATATGTCCCAGATACACCTGGTGCGTAAGTATATTCCTTACAGTTGAAGCACGCCAATCTGTATTTTTGAAGCGCTCCGCAGTTAGCTCCCCCCTTATATATAATGTCCTTGACGGCGATGGAATGCCAAGTGCATTAAGCTTCCCGGCAATCTCGTTAAGGCCTGCTCCGCTGACACGCATCTTAAAAATCATCCTCACAACCGGCGCTGTCTCCCCGTCAGGCTCAAGCCGGTGGCGGTCCGATGGGCTTTTGCGGTAACCGTACGGCGCGAACGAGCCTATATATTTACCCTCGCGCTGTTTCAATGCCAGTGCAGATACTGTCTTTCTGGAAATATCTCTGCTGTAGGCTGCATTCATTATATTTCTCAGTGAAACCATCAGGGCATCCGCTGGATTTCCATCCGCGCAGGTGTCAAATCGCTCGTTAATCGCCACGAAACGCACACCCAGCATGGGAAAAACGCGCTCAATATATTCCCCCGCCTCAAGATAATTTCTCCCAAAGCGGCTCAGGTCCTTTACCACTATGCAGTCTATCACCTGCGACCGTGCGTCTGTCATCAGGCGATCAAACGCCGGGCGGCTGAAATTTGTTCCCGTTCTCCCATTGTCCATGTAGATCTCCTGCAACACCATGTCAGGCTGGGCAGCTATATACCCCTCTACAAGCTCCCTCTGAGTGCGGAGCGTGTCCTCCCCCGGCTTGGTATCCTTTACCGACAGCCGTACATATCCGCCGGCCTTATATGTACGTCCCTCGGCTGCGCCTCCAACACACTTATTTTCCTGTCCCGTGATGTCACTTAACCTCCATCCCTGTCGCCGTCTGAAAAAGGGCATCCTTCCAGCGGAGCTCAAGTTCAACCCGACATCCCCTGTAAATCTTCACCCTTTCAACCAGCGCCACCGTCAATCCCCTGTCGACCCTGTCAACCCTTTCAGCACCTCTCTCCTGTACCCCGGACCGTTCACGGCCAAGCGCCTCCAGAAGTCCCTCTCTCCTGACTTCTATTGCTCTCAGCCGGTGAGTATATGTTCCCTTCAGCTCTCTGTACTCTTCACTGTCCAGCAGTCCGTCCGCCAGATGCTCATACAGCGAATTTAAAAGCGTCCTCGTCCTGATTTCCTCCGCCTCCGTCAGCTTCAGACGCTCCAGCAGCCTCAGGTCACCGCCTCCTTGTGGTGTCTGTCCGGCAGACGAGCCCGAAAGACCCGCCAGCATGAGCTGTCGGCGAAGCGACTCCGCCACAATCTCTCCGAGCGCCGTATCCCGTATCCTGTGGGTAAAGCAGACACTGCTGTCCCTCTTATGGGCCGAACAGATATAGTAAACATATCTCTCCCTGCCAGAGGGCACTGTCTGCCTCACAGCCGGCGCCCCACATTCACCGCAGTATACAAGTCCGGACAGCAGTCTCACCTTCCCGCCGTTTCCCGCTCTTGTGTCCATAATAAGCAGCCTCTGTATCAGCTCAAACTCTCTTTTGTCTATTATCGGCGCGTGGTTGTCCTCTACTATCGCCCATTCCTCCCTGGGCTTCCTCACCACACGTCTTACCTTGTAGCTGGGTGTTGTCACACGTCCCTGCTGCAATGTACCGATGTACACGGGATTTCTTAGTATGCGGATCACCATGCTCTCCGTCCACTCAGTCTCCTCCTTCTTCCTGAATGGCGTCTTATAATTAAATCCCAGCATCTCCTTATAAGCCATAGGCGTCGGTACCCCTGAGGTATTCAGCCGCTCCGCTATCCCTTTTGTGCCGGATCCCTCAAGCTTCCAGCGGAATATGTCCCGGACTATTCCAGCCGCAAAAGCATCCACAAGCAGCCTGTTGTGGTTCTCAGGATCCTTTCTGTAGCCGAACGGAGAGAATGAACCGATAAACTCCCCTCGTCTGCGCTTCACCTCCAGCTGGCTGCGTGTCTTTATGGACATATCCCGGCAATATGCCTCATTGATGAGATTTCTGAAGGGTATTATGAGCTCGTCGGTCCTTGGGTCGCGGAACATGCTGTCGTAGTTGTCATTGATCGCTATGAAGCGCACGCCGGAAAGCGGAAATATCCTCTCTATATACTCTCCTGCCTCAAGGTGATCCCTGCCGAAGCGGCTCAGATCCTTCACTATTACGCAGTTGATTTTTCCCTCCCTTATATCCTCCAGCATGGCCTGAAAGCCCGGCCGCCGGAAGTCTGACCCGGTATACCCGTCGTCAACCCGCATCCCGCACTCCCGCAGCTCCGGGTGTCCCCGGAGGTATTCGCGGATCAGCTCCTTTTGCGCGGTGACACTGTTGCTCTCCTCCTTGTCCCCATCCTCCCTCGACAGCCTCACATAGCCGCAGACGTTCCACTCCTCCGCTGTGCCCGCTTTTCCAGGCGCATCACTCACCCTCATGATCCGGCACAGAGCCATCCTGAGAGGCAATCTTCCAAAGTCACGTCCGTTTCGGCAAAGCTGACCTTCACCACATATTTGCCGCACCTGAAACAGTACGGATTCTGTATTTGCCCGAGATAGTTAAGGACACGCTCCCGCTTTTCAAGCTCTGGTTGTACGTGCACCTCCCGGATATCCCGCAATGACTCTATGTCCTGCGTCCGCACATCCACCTTCCGCATCGCCTCCCATTCCTTCTCAGTCATCGCTTCGCTCTCCACCCTCTTCCCCCTTTTTTTCATATTCTCTTTTAAGCATATGTCCCGCTCTCTTAATTCATGCATACCTCTCTCCAAGGCGACTTGCCATCGCACCTTTAAGTCCCGTTGACCTCGTGAGGTGTCCGCTGCCCTTCCTTTTTTCCTGATATTAAACTGTTCGCCTCTTTGTCTACTTAATGTGAATAATTGCTATAAAGTTTGTGTAGTTTTGTGTTTTTTGCCTGTCATCAGGGTTGATTAATTGGTTTTCGTGGTGTATAATTCAACTGTTATATGTTTCTTTTAAGATTTGTGGAGGTGATTTGCATGGAAAAGACCGAGTTTATTAAACGGCTGGTTTCTCTGAGGATGAACAAGGGCGTCTCCGCTCGTGAGATGAGTTTATCCATCGGACAAACCTCCAGCTACATCAACAATATCGAAAATGGTCTAAGCTTCCCCTCAATGACAGGCTTCTTCTACATCTGCGAGTATCTTGGCGTGACTCCCAAGGAATTTTTCGATGTCGAGGTTCCTGATCCGGTTAAGAGCGATGCCCTGACCGAGGCCGCCAAGGGCCTGAGCGGCGAACTCCTTGACAGTCTTATTGTTATCGCAAGAGGACTGCAGCACTGAACAATGTCTCTACGAACAAAATAGCCACGTTGACAGGATTTGTACCCTAATTGTGCAGGTCCTGTTTCTTTTTTCCCATTTCTTAGTCCCGGTCACTCACTGCCGTTGCTGAGAATACTCCGGACGGTTTCACGGCTCCACACCGGTCTTCCGCTGTTCTCCGCCCCTCTGCATTTATCCTCATAAAATACGCTTGGAGGTGAGACGCCCTCCCTGTTCAGCTCTCGCGCGACCATTGCCGCGCTGCACCCATCTTCGCGCATGCGGAATATCCGGCGCACAATCTCCGCTGCGGCTGGCTCCACCTCAAGCTTGTGTCTGTCAGCATCTGACCTCCTGTAGCCAAATGGCGCGCGGGAACCCATGAACCTTCCGCTCCTGGCGCCCGCAAGGCGGATTGCCCGTATCTTCTTTGATGTGTCTCTGGCATAAAGATCATTTATGACATTTTTGAATATCATTCCGGTCTCGTCTCCGGCGTCATATGTGTCGACGCCATCTCCCAGCGCAACGAAACGGCATCCATACATTGGAAACACGCAATCTGTATATTGTCCTACAGTGACATAATCCCTTCCAAGCCTCGACAGATCCTTCACAAGTACCAGATTCACCGCCCCGCTCCGCACATCGCCCATAAGCCGCTGAAATCCAGGTCTGTCAAAGCTGGTCCCTGAAAATCCGTCGTCCACATAACAGTCCACAATAGTCCAACCCTGAGTCTCGCAATACTGTGAGAGCATCAGCTTCTGGTTCTCAATGCTCACCGACTCTCCGCGCCGCTCATCATCCTTGCTCAGACGCGCATAGATTCCTGCCCTGAATTCACAATTTTGTTTCATAGTCCCATCTCTCCTCAGTCTCCCCACTCCCGTCCGTCTTCATCTGCGATTCAATAAGGAACGTCTCATAGGCCTCGCGCAGCGTGCCGCTGCCCGAAAAGCGACTCTCAACCCTATACCTTCTGCCTCGGAAAGTCATCTCGGAAAATTCGTTTTGTTTTTCCATTTTATCACCTCTCAATTGACCCAGCACGGCATTTTCCATGCTTAACGGCATGTCTCTAAATACACGTTTTTCCTGTCCAGCAGAATGCCTATGTTTTTCGCGTTCGCTGACAGCGCATCATTTGTCGACACAGCTACTATGAGCGGCCCTCCGTTCCGCAGATGGGCCTTAGCTGCCATAGTCACCGAGCTGTCTGTTACGCCCGCGGCGAGTTTGGCAATGGTGTTTCCGGTACACGGCAGAATTATCAGCGCGTCAAGAAGCTTTTTCGGGCCAATAGGCTCCGCGTCCCTGACTGTCGATATAATCTCCTTTCCGGTCATGTCCCTGAGCAGCTTTGCATATTCCTCCGCGTTCCCAAAGCGCGTATCAGTGGAGACTGAGCGCTCCGACATTATCGGCGTGACCTCGTATACCCCGCAAAGGCGTCGGATCGCGTCCATGGCCCTCGCAAATGTACAGTAGGAGCCGCACATGGCAACACCCACCTTCAGCCTGTTCAATCCACACACTCCCATTCTGAAATAATATCATATACTGCATCCCGTATCGCCTCACCGGCTGATTCACTCGCTGTTTTACCGGGCAGCCCCGAGGCCCTTACAGCGTTCAGGCCAAGCCTCCGCGCCGTCTCCAGGTCAAAGCCTCCCGGCTCCGATGCAAGCTCAATACAGAGGCATCCCGCGTCAAGCTCTCGAAGTCGCTCTGAGTCCAGCACCTGCGCCGGCACCGTATTCACTACTGCTCTGAAACCCCTTAGTCTGTCCTTCAGCTTCCCCGTATCCATGCACTTAAGCCCCAGCGCCTGCGCCCAGGCCATGTCCCCCGGGCGTCTCGCCGTCACTGTCACCTCCGCTTCAAGCGCATGAAGCTTCAATGCCAGAAGCTTCCCAATTCGCCCGAAACCGACTATCAGCACGCGCGTGCCCTGCATCGTCACCGGCAGCTTCTCCAGCAGCACCTGCAGCGCACCCTCCGCAGTGATTGCGGCGTTTCTCACCGTGAGCCCCTCCAATGTAAAATAGTCCGCCACGGGAAAGCCGCCTTCCGATGCAATCCCCCTCAGCGCCTCGTCCACTCGCCCTGCAAGTATCCGCTGTCCGGGGTGCAGCTGTCTTATAAGCTCCCGTAGGCCTACCTTCTCCGTCTCCTGGGGAGCGTTCAGTGTCTCCCCGTCTGACGATACCGGCATGGGCAGAACCACGTATGATGCGTCCTCCAATGCCCTCTTCAGCTGGTCCATAAGAGGAGACCCCGGCTCTGCTCCCATCAGCGCAGTCCCGACCTGATGCCCGTCCCGCAGCAGAAGCTCCGCAAGACAGTTCTGCCTCCTGTCTCCCCCTATCACCGCAAATTTCATCGCTCACACCTCCATTTCTCTTCTCTCCATTCTATTCATCCCTCCGCCCTTTGGACATCTGTTTTTAATTAAATTGATTTTTCTGCATTTTGCTCTTGACAAAGGTCCCTGAGTGTGGTATCATGTCCAGCGTAGACGATATCGCGGGGTGGAGCAGCTGGTAGCTCGTCGGGCTCATAACCCGAAGGTCGTT
>CAYPMJ010000011.1:0-27857 GCA_964411785.1 uncultured Oscillospiraceae bacterium | reverse complement strand
ATGCACACCTCTTTCCAGAGATAGCATTGCCGGAAGACATTATGCGTATTTTCCCCTTTAACCCAGATTTGAAGGTGTTACCCCCCCCCCCCCCGCATCTGCAATCAGATTCCTCACATACTCAAGGTCCTTCAGCGTATCTACTGATAAACTCTCATCCGGTATTTCAAGCATTTTCACAGGTATGCCCTCCGCAATAAATCTCAGTAAATCACATTCCTCAATCATTTCCAATTTACTTCTTCTGGTTTCATTAAATACCTTCAACGCATTCCTTGAAAAAGCTCCTAACCCGACAAATTTCATATAATCAAACTCCAGTCCTCCCTTTGGATATGGAATAGGGCTTCTGGTTGTATATAAGAGGTAATTATTTTCATTTACAGTAACCTTTATGTTTGAGTAATCTATTACAGCAGATGACCGTTTTATTCTGGTCATCGCATTTATTACTCCGTCTGTCCCTTCCCGTGCCTGCGACGCGATCTTTTCTATGGAATTTACATCTATTAAAGGCTCGTCCCCGCTGATAAACATGAAATAATCACCATCAATTTTCGTAGACACCTCATATAATCTCGATGTAGGAGTTTCATGCTTATCCGAAGTCAACATACAGTTCATATTCAGAGCTCTGCAAGTCTCTACCACACGTTCAGCCTCTGTTGCAACAACAAGTCCGTCCAGGTTCTTTGCTTTTAATGCCCTCTGATACACCCACCATACCAGAGGCTTTCCAGATATGTCCACCAATGGCTTACCTTGTAATCTGGAGGACCCATATCTGGCAGGTATAACACCTATAATAGTCATTTTCATTTCCTCTCCCGTCATTTTCAGCCTGATTGCACTGATGGTTTTCCGCTGTCATACTGCCATTGGTTCTAGGGCTGAATTTAAATGGTTCAGCTATCTTCTTTATTTCGCAGAGTGCTTAACTCTGCGAAATAAAGAGGGAATAAGTACCATATTTCATGATAGGTCTTTCCAAAACCGTACCCTTGACGGACAGATTTTCCGTTTTTTCTACCCTTCGAATAGCAGCCTACCCAGCGGCCATCCCCCTTTTTTTGATGTTCTCTCCACGTCTTGCCATGTGATGTCCTCCCTTGACACTTTGACTGGCTCCTTATGAAGTTCAGAATGGAGCATGTTGAACTTATATATAAAATATTAATCAGAAAAATACGGAAACACGTTGACAAATGTCACAGCATGTAGTAACATATAGTATATTTATTGTTATGTATTTGTACTAGCTTTATTTCGCAGAGTTAAGCACTCTGCGAAGAAATGCCTCTGCAATGCCTGTACTCGTCATTATTCGTTATGATTTGATAAATTAAATCAGATACTAAAGCCCGGAGCCAACTTTTTTAGAAGTCAGCTCCGGGCTTACATATATGATGAGGTAATTCAGGGGGCAATCGCAATCTGTTGTTCAGTGCTGCTAAGGTGCAGTCATGCACCGGCAAAGGTGAAAACTACACCAACTACAGCCGCAAACGCAATGAACACGATTGGGTGAAGTTTCCTGGTCGGTTTTACAAATCTGGTGAAGACAATGAGCACTGCAGCCAGAGCAACTGATTTCCAGCTCAGCAGGTATGCGAACGCGTGTGTTTCCTTAAAGGCATCAGTCAGAAATACCTCCGACGCAACGGAAAGTCCGGCAGAGGCGATGAGTCCCACCGATGCGGCCCGGAGGCCATAGAAGACAGATTTTACTATTTTATTCTCACCAAAGCTTTTGAGAAACCTCGCTATGATGAGGATGACGATAATGGAAGGCGTCACGATCCCAAGCGTGGCAATAATGGCTCCTGGGATTTTGCCGGACACATAGCCGACATATGTCGCCATATTTACACCGATTGGACCAGGTGTGGACTCGGATACAGCCAGCATATCCGCGACATCCTGCCGTGTGAACCAGCCCAGGCGATCTGCCATATCATAGAGGAATGGAATGGTGGCAAGTCCCCCACCGACCGAAAACAACCCGGTTTTGAAGAATTCGAAAAAAAGCTGAAGCAGCATCATTATTTCTTCTCCTCTCCCCTGGCCTTTATCGACTTGATGATAACGCCAAGTATGCCAGACGCAAAGACAAATACAACTGGCGATATATCGAACACTAATGAACAGACCAGCACCGCCAGAAAGATTGCTGCGGTCCAGATATCTACCACTGCTGACTTAGACAGCTTGATGACCGAGTTAAAAATAAGCACACAAACGGCAACACGTATTCCGGCAAATGCATTTCTTACCCAGGCAAGATGTGAAAATGCCGTTATTACTCCCGCGAGAGCAGTAATTATAACTATGGATGGAAACACCACACCAAGCGTTGCAAGAATGCCGCCGATAACTCCCGCCTGCTTCTGCCCAATAAAAGTCGCGGTATTTACTGCTATGACGCCGGGGGTACATTGGCCTATGGCAAAGTAGTCTGTCAGTTCCTGATCGGTCGCCCAGCCCTTCTTCTCCACCACCTCCCGTTGGAGGATAGGCAGCATGGCATACCCCCCGCCGAAGGTCATAACACCCACCTTTGCAAAGGTAAGGAACAGCTTGATAAGCAGCAAAAGAATCCCCTCTCTCCCTTGAAATGCGCCGGAGCCAGCGTTCAACGCTTCGGCGATCAACGTTGATTCTACCATAAAGTCTCAGGAAAAAGAAGTCCATCTTAACATTTTCCTGTTTTTTATAAGATTTGCCAATTTGGGAAAAGGTCTTGAACTAAACCGGAATATGTCGTATAATAACAGAGCTGTCAGTTTTTCGACGCCGAACCGGCAGCTTTTTACCAACTTAAAGAAGGAGAAGCGTATGAAGAAAACGTTTGCTGCCTTGCTGGTGGTATTTCTGCTGCTGCCTGGCCTCACGCCCTCTGCCCACGCCGTCCGTGAGCGGTTCACCGACAGCTCCACCGTCTCTGGCTCCGATTACACCGATTTACCCGCTCTGGCCAATTCACTGGACCTGGTTTTTGCCGGAGAACTTGGACTCTGTACCGACTATAACTGCACCATTCAGGCTACCACACCACTTGGCAGCTCCAAAGTACCGCCTGGAACCGTCTATTTTCTTCCTACGGACGGGGACACACCCTTCGGAGGCTATTCCTGCTACATATATGCCAATGCCGTTTACGCCTTTCTGTTCGGTGATATTCCCGGCACCGGCAACTCAAGCCAGTGGAAGAACTCGATAACCGTACTTGAAAACAAGTCTCTTGTTTCCTATGAGATGTTTACACAGGCGAACGTCAGAACAGGAGCGCTGCTGCGTTCAACTAAAAATGCTGATGGCTCTTACAACAATAACTTTGGTCATTCCGTAATTATTCTGAGCTATGACAGGGACACTGTACGCTATCTCGATGGAAACGGGAATGGCAAGGGACTTATCCGTATAACACACTGTTCCTGGTCAGAATTCAACTATGATCTGTTTACCCGCCGAAACTACAGGTTGAGCTTTGTGGTGGAACCCACTGAGGCGTATTACAGCGAACTGGCCGACGGTTTCCATGACTATATCGGCTATTTTGCTCAAAGCAGGGTCTACAGCAGCTCTTTCACTGATGTGGCCTGCTCCGACTGGAGCTACAGCAGCGTCGCTGCGGCCTATGAGCTGGGACTTATGAATGGGCGTGAGGGCAATCTTTTTGCTCCAACTGAGAATGTCTCTGTTGTTGAGGCCCTGACGCTGAAGGCACGTATGCTCTCCTGCTACTGGGACGACAAAGCGGACTTTGCGCCAGAGGCCGGAGATACGTGGTATGAGCCATATCTCAGGTACTGCGAGCTGTGGGGCATTGACATTGGCGCCTATGGTGATCTGTTCTCGCCCATCACCCGTGGGGACTTTGCCAGGCTCTGCTATGCTGCTGTACCAGCCGAGGCATTGGAAAATGTCAGGGATATCCCGGCTGGCTCCATTCCCGACGTGACGTCTGACATGGACTGCGCAGAGGCTGTCTATGCCCTTTATGAAGCAGGCATTCTGACAGGAAGCGGAGGCGAGTTCTCCCCACAGTCGCCTCTGACACGCGGACAGGCAGCCACTGTTGCTGCGAGATTCGCTGACCGTGCTCAGCGGGCAGACGGATAATTTTCAGTTACTTTTCAAGTCCATTGCTACAATAATAAAAACTTTTTGTTTTTCTTCATAAAGCGGCTTAAAGCCGCTTTATTTTTTTATATTTTTTTGGTATACTGTAGTCTGACAATTTTTGCTGAGCTGGAGGTGTCACTGTGTCAGTACGGATTCTGCACGCAGCGGATTTTCATATGGACTCGCCATTCCTGAGTCTGCCCCGCGAAAAGGCTGTACAACGCCGCCGTGAGCAGCGGGAACTGCTTCACAGACTCACGGACACCGCAAGGAACGAGAGAGTTCAGATTGTACTTCTTGCCGGGGACCTCTTCGATTCCGGCGTGTCCTATTGGGAGACAATGGAGACTCTCACGGAGGCGCTTTCAGGGCTGGAGGCGCAGGTTTTCATAGCCCCCGGCAACCACGATTACTACACCTCCCGTTCGCCGTACGCCTTTATGAAGCTGCCTGATAACATTCATGTCTTCAAAAGTCCCTCCCCGCGGTGTGTGGAGCTGCCGGAGCTTCATTGCAGAGTGTGGGGGGCAGGGTTTACTGCCTCAACCTGTGACGGATTACTGGAACGGTTCCATTCCGGCCCAACCGGGGATATGGTTGAGCTGATGGTTCTTCACGGGGATCTCTCAGGCAAACGCTACAACCCCATCACAGAGGAACAGATAGCCTCAAGCGGCCTGGATTATCTGGCGCTTGGCCATCAACACGCTTTCTCCGGAATAAAAAAGGCCGGTGGGACCTTTTACGCCTATTCAGGCTGCCTGGAGGGGCGCGGATTCGATGAAACCGGACAGAAGGGTGTCATCGTAGGGACTGTGGATAAAGGCTCCTGTGATTTGCACTTTCTGCCCGTGGCGGGTCGTCAGTACCTCGTGCGCGAGATAGATCTGACAGGCGTTGAAAACGCTGAAGCGGCCGTGATGTCCGCAGCTGGTTCAGGGGATCCGGACAATATTGTCAGACTGATACTTAGCGGTCAGTATGACGGTGTTATTGACACCGAGCATCTGCATGCGCTTCTGGATGATAAATATTATGATCTCACGCTGCTGAACCAGACAAAGCCCCGCCGTGAAGTGTGGTCAGGGGCGGGTGACGATTCCCTGACCGGACTGTTTCTAGCCAGAATGAAAGCAAGATTTGACAATGCCCTGGACGATGAGGAACGTCAGAAATGTCTTCTCGCGGCTAAGTACGGTCTTGCCGCGCTGGAAGGAAGAGAGGAGTGGCAGCCATGATAATTAACCGGATGACCGCCACCTTTGGGCGGCTGAAGAACGAGACAATAGAACTTGAGCCAGGACTCAACATTATCGAGGCCCCGAATGAGCATGGCAAAACTACCTGGTGCGGATTTATCGACGCAATGCTCTACGGAGTTGACACATCCGAGCGTGACAGGGCAGGACATCTTGCGGCCAAGACCCGCTTCCGCCCGTGGTCGGGCGACAGCATGTCCGGGACAATGGAGCTTACATACATGGATCAGGCGCTGACTATACAGCGCACTACCAAAGGGTCATCGCCTCTGAAGAGTTTCGCTGCGCTGAAAACCGGAACGGCAGAATTTGACAAAAGTCTCAGTGGCGAAAACGTTGGCGAGGCACTGACAGGTGTGACGCGTGAGGTATTTGAGCGCACGGCATTCATCTCAAGGCCGGAGCTTCGCATTACTCAGACATCGGAGCTTGAAAAGCGCATAGCCTCCCTCGTCTCATCAGGTGAGGAGGGCGTCTCCTTCTCGGAAACAGAGCAGCTCATACGTTCCTGGCAGCGGCGGCTCCGGTTTAATAAAAACGGGTCGATACCAAAGCTGGAAAATCAGATCCGTGAAACTCAGAAAAAGCTTGAGCTGATTGAGAATTCCTCCGATGAGGTATCCAATCTCCACAGCAACATGGATCGCCTGAACAAGCAGATCGAGCTTCTGAAACGCGACCTGGACATCCACGACCAGCTGGATCGCAGGGCGACAGTCCGACGCCTCCGTGACGCCAGAGACAACGCTGTCTCGGCTGAAAAACGGGTGGCGACTCTGCGTGCGTCCCTCACGAAAAATGGTCACGAGATGACCCGTTCCGACATAAAAAATATCCGCGAGACTGCCTCCTCGGTTCTTCCACTTAGGACCGTGTCTGAAGAGGCGGAAAAGGCCCTGTGGAATGCAGAAAAGGCCCTATCCGACACAACCGCGAAACGTGCCGCATCTCCTCTTTCCGGGCGGTCTGAGGAAGCCGTATCCCAGGATATAGCAAAGGCTAAAGTACTTGAGGAGAGGCTTCGCGGCGCTGATGAACGGAAGATCCCGAAATGGATACCGACGCTGCTTGTGACCGCAGGCCTTCTGGCATTGCTGCTGTTCTCCGGCATTCTGTCACCCTTCGGAAGCTGGATACCGGCTGCGGAGCCCTATGTGAAAGGTTCTGTATGGGGGAGCTTTTTCTCCGCTGTGGTGCTGGCGACAGGCGTAGTATTATTCTTCATAAAGCCCCCACAGCCCCACGCAGACGCTGACGCACTGACCAGGGTGCTTTCACCGTATGGCGCCTCCTCATCTGAGAAGCTTTCTTCCATGCTTGCGGCCTATTCCGCATTATGCCGCGAGGAGTCTGAGAATACAGTGCTCAGAGATTCGGCCAGAAATGCCTATGAGAGCGCCTGTGCCTCCGCTGAGGCGGCCTCCTCCGAGGCTGTGGCGCGGCTTTCTGCGTTCATGCCGGAGGTTCGCAGCGGAGATGAAGTGGTGGAGGCTCTGGACGAGACGGAGCGTCTCATTGATGAGCTGACAAAGGCTGAGTTTGATATGATATCCTCGCAGAATGTCTACGAGACACTCCTTTCCAGCTTTGAGGGGCCAGATGAGCTGGACGACACCTATCTGCCTACTCCTCTGCGCAACAGGGAAGATACCAAGGCTGCAATTCTCCGCACGCAAAGCCAGCTCAATGAAGCAACTCGCGCCTTTGACATAGCGACAGGAGCGGCTCGAAGTCTGGGGGATCCATCGGTTATACGCGGTGACCTTGAATCTCTTCAGGCCCGTCTTACCACAGAAACAGAGAAGTATGAAGCGCTCACTCTCGCAGCGGATGTACTCGGTGAAGCCAATACGGAGCTTCAGACGCGCTTCTCCCCGCTTGTAAGCCTTCGTGCCGGCGAACTGATGTCACGCCTGACCGGCGGGCGGTATGAGAAGCTTATCTTTGATAAAGGATTTAACGCCGGCGCCAAACCAGCAGGAGATTCAGTGAGCAGAAGCGTGCTGGCGCTCTCCGAGGGAACCGCGGATGAGGTTTACTTCTCTTTAAGGCTGGCGATGTGTGAACTCATTCTGGGCGGCAGCGACCCATGTCCTATTATTCTGGACGACGCGTTGTCCAGCTTTGATGACGAGCGGTGTCTGCGGGCTTTGGACCTTATGCTGGAGCTTGGCAGTACCAGACAGATACTCCTGTTCACCTGCCACAGCAGAGAGAGAACCCTCATGGAGGGCCGGACAGGTGTCAATATAATAACGCTCTGAAAATTAATACTGTCACTGATTGATTACAAGGAAGGAGTTATTTACCATGAATGAGGTAAAGACACCAAAAAAGCCACTCATCTTCTACTATGTACTGGTGCTGGTGATACTGATGGTCGTCAACTTCTTAATCATACCGATGATAGCTCAGCGTCAGATTCAGGAAGTGGATTATGGGACCTTTATGACCATGGCAAATGAACAGCAGCTTGGGCAGGTTGAGATTCAGGAGGATTCCAACCAGATTCTCTTTACCGACAAGGAGAACACTGCCATTTATAAAACCGGGATGATAGCTGACCCGCAGTTGGTGGATCGTCTCTACGCGTCGGGTGCGGAGTTCAGTGGGGAAATTATTGAGCAGATGTCCCCGTTCCTCAGCATTTTACTTTATTGGATACTTCCAATAGTCGTGTTTATTGTTTTTGGGCATCTCATGCGTAAGAAAATGATGGATCACGCTGGCGGCGGCAACTCCATGATGTTCGGTATGGGCAAATCCAATGCAAAGATCTATGTCAAGTCAGCTGAGGGCATTCACTTCGCAGACGTGGCCGGCGAGGACGAAGCCAAGGAAAACCTGCAGGAAATTGTTGACTACCTCCATGATCCGGAGAAATACCGCGAGATAGGTGCGTCCATGCCTAAGGGAGTTCTGCTTGTAGGGCCTCCGGGCACTGGAAAGACCATGCTTGCGAAGGCCGTCGCCGGAGAGTCCAACGTTCCATTCTTCTCCATGTCAGGCTCTGAATTTGTGGAGATGTTCGTTGGTATGGGCGCCTCAAAGGTGCGGGACCTGTTTAAACAGGCTAAGGAGAAAGCTCCATGCATCGTGTTTATTGACGAGATAGATGCTATAGGCAAGAAACGTGACGGACAGTTTGGCGGCATTGACGAGAGGGAGCAGCCGCTCAACCAGCTGCTCACCGAGATGGACGGCTTTGAGGGCAACAACGGCGTTATCATATTGGCAGCCACTAATCGTCCCGAATCATTAGACCCGGCGCTCACACGTCCAGGCCGTTTCGACAGACGCGTCCCTGTAGAACTGCCGGATTTGAAGGGACGCGAGGACATTCTGAAGGTCCATGCGAAGAAAATAAAGCTCACGGAGGACGTGGACTTCACCTGCATCGCCCGCATGGCCTCAGGTGCTTCCGGTGCGGAGCTTGCCAATATTGTCAACGAAGCAGCGCTCAGAGCTGTGCGTGATGGCCGTAAGGCTGCCAGCCAATCGGATCTGGAGGAGAGCATTGAGGTGGTAATTGCCGGGTATCAGAAAAAGAACGCCATACTCACAGACCAGGAGAAGCGGACCGTTGCTTTCCACGAGATAGGCCATGCCCTTGTCGCTGCATGCCAATCTCACTCCGCCCCGGTACAGAAAATAACAATCATCCCGCGCACATCCGGAGCGCTGGGTTACACGATGCAGGTTGAGGAAGGAAATCACTATCTCATGACGCGTGAGGAAATAGAGAATAAAATAGCGACTCTCACCGGTGGCCGCGCTGCAGAGGAACTTGTGTTCAATGTCGCCTCTACAGGCGCCTCCAACGACATTGAACAGGCTACAAAGCTGGCACGTGCCATGATAACCAGGTACGGAATGAGCGACGAGTTCGGCATGGTGGCCATGGAGACTGTCACCAATCAGTATCTTGGCGGTGATACCACTCTCGCCTGTTCAGCCGAAACTCAGGCAAAGATTGACACACTGGTGGTAGCTCTGATTAAGGCGCAGTATGAAAAGGCCAGGGCAATTTTACAGGATAATCGTGAAAAGCTGGAGAAACTCGCGCTCGTCCTCTATGACAGGGAAACTATCACTGGCGAGGAATTCATGAATATCCTCGGCCTGAAAGAGGGAGATAATGAAGCTGTCGTTTAAAACGTTCCTCACCGCAGCGGCGGCAGCGTTCCTTCTCTTTTTAGCTGTACACTACTGGGAGCCTCTGATGGGCGTACTGGGAAAAATGGTCAGCGCAGCATCACCGCTCATCACCGGGCTTGTAATAGCATACGTTCTCAACATACCTGTACGGTTTTTCGAGCGACTTTATTTTCCAAACAGCCAGCGGCCTCTCGTTCTGAAAAGTCGCAGGGTTGTATGTATGCTGTTATCCTTTGCAGTGGTACTTGCGTTGGCAGTACTGCTGCTCTGGCTCATAATACCCGAGCTAGGGCGCTGCGTCACTCTCCTTTTAAACACTGTCCCCGCCACTCTTCAGGAGTGGGCAGATAAGCTGGAAGATGGTGTTCAGCTTCCCGAACCGCTGCTGGAGGCCCTTAATAACATTGACTGGAATCAGATTTTCTCCTCTCTTGGGGATTTTCTTCTGGGTGCCGGCGAGGGTGCGGTGGATCTGGTTGCAGGCGTGACCTCCGCTGTGGTATCTTTCGGAGCTAATCTGCTCGTTGGAATAATTTTCTCTTTCTACCTCATTATGGGCAAGGAACGCCTTATAGCCCATGGGCGTCAGGCATTAGGACGAATATTCAAATCGCAGTGGCTGGAGAAAATCTACGGCGTTTTTTCTGTATTTAATAATTGCTTTCAGAGGTATATATCCGGTCAGTGTATTGAGGCTGTTATACTGGGCGTACTATGTGCCATTGGAATGATGCTGCTGGGGTTCCCATATGGGGGTGTTGTCGGCGCTACTGTCGGATTTACCGCGCTCATCCCCGTGGCGGGTGCGTATATTGGCGGAGCTGTGGGCTTTCTCCTCATACTGACTGAGTCGCCCATTAAGGCCGTGCTCTTCGTGGTCTACCTTGTTATACTTCAGCAGCTGGAAAACAACCTTATTTACCCGAAGGTTGTCGGAACGTCCCTCGGCCTTCCAGGCATCTGGGTGCTGGCAGCGGTCATCGTTGGTGGCGGAGTATTGGGTGTCCCGGGCATAATTTTGAGCGTGCCCACGGCTGCGGCTCTTTACCAGCTGGTATGGAATTATATCCGGCGGGGAGAACCTGCGGCCACAGAACCGGCACAAAACACACCCTTAGTGTCACCGACCGGTGTCTGTCTGCAAACACCATCCTCATCGGAGACAGCCGCAAAAAAATCCCACCAGGATACGCGGCTCAGAAGGTGCCGGGCCAGAAAACGCCGATGATACGGTAACCACATGAAAGGACGTTCGTTATGGAGACGATTTCTCTGCTGAATCTATGGATCTTTTTCGTGTTATATTCTTTCCTTGGATGGCTGTCTGAGACGACAGTCCTTGCTGTAACAAAACGCAGGTTTACAAACAGGGGCATCCTCACCCTGCCGCTGCTGCTCTCTTACGGCACTACATTTGTTCTGATGCTCCTTGTTCTCCCGTCTCTTGGAGGAAAGCCTTTTTTCCAATTCATCGTTACCCTTGTTGATGTTTCAGTAGTTGATAGCTTGTCAAATCATATCATGCGTCGCATCAGCCCACGGCTTGAATGGGGTGAGGAAGACAACAGGCTGTTCTCTGGAAACTGGAAAGGAATTATCTATTCACTGGCTATAGCGGGTATCTGTTATCTTGTTTACCTTATGGTACACCCTTTGCTCCTCGCTCTTGTTGTGCTGATTCCACGGACAGTGAGCCTCATATTTGCCTGGGTGAGCTTTGGTCTTGTGGTGGTGGATCTGATTGCCGAGGTCATTGCTATCCGTTCAGGTGACCAAGAGGCCCTCCAGCGCCGTGAGGATCATGGCAGCAAGCGTCGTTTCTCCGTGATTCTCACGTACACCATATGGCGGCGTATTCAGAAAGCCTATCCGGGCGTCCACGAGATGACCGAGACGGACCGCGGCAAGGTTGTCTTTGCCAAAGGCCTTTGCATGGACAAGCTCATATGGGTATTCCTTGTGTCAGCGCTGCTTGGCGATCTTATTGAAACTCTTTACTGCCGTCTGGTGGGCGGGTCCTGGATGAGTCGATCCAGCGTGCTCTATGGACCATTCAGCTTCGTCTGGGGACTTGGCGCTGTACTGCTGACAGTATCTCTTCACAGGCTGACAGGGAAAAATGATCGCTGGGTCTTTCTCGCCGGCTTTGTAATTGGCGGCGTGTATGAGTATATGTGCAGCGTATTTACAGAGCTTGTGTTTGGAACGGTTTTCTGGGACTACAGTGCAATGCCTCTTAATATCGGGGGACGGACCAATGTGCTCTTCTGCTTCTTCTGGGGAGTTCTGGCGGTGGTATGGGTTAAAGTGCTCTATCCGCCCATGTCAGGAATAATTGAAAAATTCCCGGTGGTCATTGGAAAGGTTCTCACATGGAGTGTTGTTTTCCTTATGCTGTGCAACGCAGTACTTACATGCGGTGCAATGCTGCGCTATGACAGCCGCGCGGATCGTCCTGAACCTGCCAATGCGTTTGAAGCTTTTCTGGATCGCCAATATGGAGACGAATATATGGAAAACCGCTGGCCTAACATGAGGCCCGCCGGAGATGCGGACTAGTGCAGGAATAGAAAAATGGAGTGGAAAGGATAATCCTTCCACTCCATTTTATGAATAATACACATGGAAATGTATGGCGTTGTCTCAAAACAGCGAAAACAAGCTGAATTGAGGCAACGCCTCTTTTTCTGCAACCGATACCATATTCTCAGAGCTCAAAATACATATGAATACCCGTTACACGAAAGGCGACGGGGAACGATGGCGCAAAAAGATCGAATGCCCACAACTTAAATCAGTTATGGGCACTCGCCATGGTCCGAGTGGCGGGACTTGAACCCACGGCCTCTTGACCCCCAGTCAAGCGCGATACCAAACTTCGCCACACCCGGTCGCTGTCCTCCGCGACTCATATACTACCACATCTCTCCCCGCTTTGCAAGCACCAAAATCAAATTCTTTACAATTTTTTATTTATTCGCAAACGCAGGTTTTAAGTCATAGCCTGTTTTTTTGCAGATCAGAACATCCCATATCTCTATTTTATGAAACGGCACAGCCGAAGCGATGCCGTTTCACAAAAAACCTCTCTGGTTTTATTTGCAGGCCCATAAATCGCGTTTTCCGGCCGAATTTCCAGGTCTTTCCGACATCATCCCTCGGACTTCCGGATCTGGAAGCCCTCCCATGAGGCGGCTACATACTGTTCAAGGTCCGTCTCCGTAAGCTCATACATGGATTCCCAGCCGAAAAGTACATCATATTTCTGCAGCAAGCCAAAGCGCTCATCAACAGCGCTGTTATACTCCTCCTCGCTGATCTCATTTCCGTCGGCGTCAATGTAGATTGTGTTTTCCACATAGTCGCCCTCCGATTCTGTCATCGTCACTATCCGGTACGCTAAAACCGTTGGCTGGTATGCACCATCCGTCACGCTCAATGCCCCTACCGTCAGGTAATTCTCCGCCCAGCCGTTGCGGAGATAGTCCGTGAACAGATAGTGAAAAGTCTCCCCTTCCCTGTAGAGTGCAGTGCTATCCACGATTATGTCCATCTGCGAATCATATTCTTCGTACCCGGACTGCATCTGGTACAAGCCCTCCATTGCCTCGTCTACTTCATATATTCTGCTATAGGTAAATATTCCCGTGCCGCCCTCGGTGGCGCTTATTACCTCAAGCCGTCCATTCCAGTTAAGATCGGTCACTGCAAAATAGCTACCCACTATTTCGTTATCCAGCCAGAGTTCTGAGTTATCAATTATGAGCGCAAACTGACCCTCCAGATTTTTCGGGCTCATCGGTTCATCGCGTTCCCGCAGGGTAACTCCATCGAGGATTTCAAGCGGAGTATTGTAATCCGCCTGGGCGTCATCGGTCCCAGTGCCATCGATTTCCCAGAAGGCCTGTCCCTCATCCCAAATTCCACGGCTGTCCGAGTCCGACGACTCAATCTCTCCGCCCTCTGCTTCCTCGTCGTCCTCCTTATCCTTTTCTCGACCATCTCTTCCACCGCGGCTGCCGCAGGCCGACAGCGTGATAAGAAGCGCCGCCGTCACAAGCAGGAGAAATCTCCTTTTCGTTCTTCTCCCCATAATTATTTTTCCTCCCATTTACAATCTGTTGCGCTCCGCGCCGACATGTCAACTCAATATAAGAGGCTCTCACCCGTCTCCCTGTCAAAGAGGTGTATTTGGTCCGCTATCGGGCACAGCCTCAGAATATCCCCCGACTGCGGAAGATCCTCTGTATCCCCCTTGACCGCCACAAGCTCGGTCTCTCCCACAACGGCATGAACATTGGCTGTGCTTCCAAGAAGCTCCACCAGATCTACCCTGGCACATATGCCACTTTCAGATATCTCCAGATGCTCCGGACGGATGCCAAGTGTCACTGTCCCCGGTTCAATACCTCGCCCGGAAAGTCTCCTGTTGGCATCCTCGCTCAACCGGATGTCATACCCGCCAGCCTTCACTGCATAGCCTCCAACCCCCTTGTCCAGCTCCGCAGGAATAAAATTCATTGTTGGTGTCCCAATAAAACCCGCCACAAACTGATTCACAGGTCTGCTGTATACCTCTGCGGGTGTCCCCGCCTGTTGAATCAGCCCGTCCTTCATCACAACAATTCTGTCCCCCAGCGTCATCGCTTCAGTTTGATCATGTGTGACATATATAAAGGTCGTGTTCACTCGCTGGCGCAGCTTTAATATTTCCATCCGCATCTGCGTCCTGAGCTTTGCGTCCAGGTTGGACAGCGGCTCATCCATCAGGAACACCTGAGGCTCACGCACTATGGACCGACCTATCGCTACTCGCTGGCGCTGTCCTCCGGACAGAGCCTTCGGTTTGCGCCGTAAAAGCTCTGTTATATCCAGTATGTCTGCCGCTTCCCGGACACGCCTTTCTATCTCCGCCCGTCGGACATGGCGCCGCTTCAATGCAAACGCTATATTATTATAAACAGTCATATGAGGGAAAAGAGCATAGTTCTGGAATACCATGGAGACGTCCCGATCCTTGGGAAGTACATTATTGACCTTTCTCTCTCCAATATATATCTCTCCTGCGGTGATCTCCTCAAGACCGGCCACCATTCTGAGAGTGGTTGACTTTCCACAGCCTGACGGACCTACAAAGACCACAAATTCCTTATCCGCTACCTCCAGCGTGAAGTCGTGGACTGCAACTACGTCACTGCCGTATACCTTCTTCACGTTCCTGAATATCACTCCCGCCAACGCTTCCGCCTCCAATCTTAGCTCTCTGCTTCCTACGATAGCGCTTGTACTTTTCATCTTCAAGCTTCTTATTCAGAAAGCGCACAAGCTTCACAAGCTGTCCCCTCACCAGCTTCACTAGCCTGACAACTCCAATGACGCAAAATGTCGCCGGCACCACGGCAAACAACGCTCCTATCACCAGCACCAGGCAAAGATAATCCTCAATCATTCTTGCGGCATTCTCCCAATATGGATAGGCAATCGCTTTTGTTCTGGCTGAACGCTCGCCGAAGCTCTTAAGCAGCCCGAATATCGAGCTGACTGAAAAGCGCCCACTGTTCTGAATTACATCCGCCGTGCTGAAGGAGCTCTCCACTACGCCTCTCGTAAACCCTGAAACAGGCTCCGCGCATACAACCTCCAATGTGCTTATCTGCGTCTCCTGTATGGCGTTCAGGGTGTCATAGGACATGAACATCCCCGGGCCATCGGTGTAGCTCTTTTCTGAAGCAAAGTCATCCTCACGCGAGACAACTCCCGAGACGAGAAATGGCGTATTATTAATTAATACGGTCATCCCCGCCACGTCAATTCCGCCAAATAGCCGCCACGCCAGCTCCTCGTCCAGTACCACGAGGTCGTCCATCAGGTCATCACCTGATATCAGCACGCCGCTGCGCAGGTAAAAAGGGTGAAACTGGAAGAAATCCCCGCCAACTCCTAAAACCTGTACCTCAGCCGTGTCACGGTTGCCTGTTACACTGAGCTTACCGGGCGCACTGTAGGCCACTGTGTACAGGCTGCCATTTCCAGACGCCTCCAGCGACGCCTCCTCCAATTTGGCTTCAAGCGATTGCTCAAACTCAAACACACCCTGGCGGTCGGTACCGTCTCCAGCTGGAAAAATAGCCGTCACCTGTGCAAAGACCTGTTCGTTTGTCCCACGGAACCGCTCCGCGGCCCGCTGCGACTGCAGCAGACCGCTCAGATACTTATAGACCACCATCAAAGACAATACTGCAACAGATGCTGCCGTCAGCAGCACCAGAAGCCGGATACGTTTCTTCTTTTTTTCAACGATCTTTTCCAAACAGAATCAGGCCCTTCATACTCAATTCTCCGGCAGCCGCACGTACATCCCGTCTTCAATGGGGGCTGTGGAGGTTGTTATCACATAATCACCCGACGCTATCGCACCCGACACTGCGCTGTTCAAATCGTCCGACTCCTTCACCTCGACGTCCACACGCCGCGCTATGTACCTGTTGCCAACCGGACTTGATTTCGCCTCAACCATATATACAAAGCTTCCGTTACTGTCCTCCCGGACAGCGCTCTTCGGAACAACTAACTCGTATGAGCTGCTCCGCGCTCCTATCGAAAGTGTAAGCGACGAGCCGCTCTCAACATCGGATCCGGTCACAGAGAATACCAGTATGCGGTTCTGCTGCGGATTCTTAGGATCTGTCTTCATACTCACAAGCTGTGCGCTTATGTCCTCGCTGCCCCACCAATACCTGTTGGACAGCTCTGCCATGTCCCCCACCGACAGTCTTCGCGCCTGGTCAACAGAAACAGTAAACTGCACCTCATACCCCCGGTCGGGGATCTCTATTGTCAGCAGTGTATCTCCAGCACTGGTCGTGTTCCCGGCTGTTATGCTCACCTGAGAGATTACTCCATATACCTGAGCCCTTATTTCATTCACCACTGTCCCTTCCCCGCTATTTCCGCTGTCCTTCTTCGTTGGCGGTGTGTTCTGCAGCTTTAAGAGCTCCTCCTCAAGCTCTGCTATCTCCTCCTTCTGCTTCTCTATTCCGTCACGCTGACTTTGAAAATTCATCTCGTCTATGCGCTGCTGCCTCTCATCCGCTATTTCTGTCTGCTCCTGATTGAACAGAAGATCCTCCAGCGACTCCTCAGTCTGCTTTACTCCGTCCATGGCTCTTTCATAGTCGCTCTTCGCATTTTCACTGTCTTTCTCATAGGTCTCTTCGCAACTTGTCAGTGCTTTCTGCGCATTCTCAAGCTTCTCATTGGCCGTTGCTGTCACTTCCGTTGCGACATCCAGAGCCTCTTTAGCATTATCCCGCGCTGTTTTATAGCTAATGTACGCTGTGTTATTCCGATTCGCCTCGTAAAACGCATTGCTCGCCTGTTCATAAGCCGCGTTGGCGCTGTCATATGACGATTTCGCACTGTCCAAAGCCGACTTTGCTGAGGTAACGGCCGTATAGGCAGCGGCGTATCTTTCGTCGTCTCCCTCCCCCCATCCTTCTGCGTACACTGCGGCAGCATAGAACACTGCAACCGTTCCCTCACTGTCAGATGCCAACTGCGCATCCTGATTTACTGTTTCATCTTCAACCTGTGTGTCCGGCTCTTCCGGCTCCGGCTCCGCGGGTGTGCTCTCAAAGGCCGATGGATCTGTCGGTGTCGGTATCGTGCCCCCATTACCCGCCTTGCAGCGATCCGCCGCGGCCAGAAAATAAATTGACAGCTTCTGGTTCTCCTGGCTGCTTTTCACCGAACTGTATTTTTCATGGTAAAACGCATCCAGCCCACCTGCTTCCTTCAAGCTGTCATACTCCGCCCACCACTTATCCTCCGGATTCCTGTATGTCCCTCCGTCCTCACCGGTCTTATAGAGCTTGTGATCCTTATCGTAGTTCTCGGCTGTCGTCTCCTTGTAATCGTACTCTATCCACCCTCTTGCTATGTCCATGAGCTCTTCATATGCGTCGCCATACTCCAGAAGCGCTGTCTGATAGGCTGTCTCCGCCTCATTATAGTTCTTTTTTGCCTCGTCTCGGGCTCTTGTTGCGGCTTCCAAAGCTGACGAATCGACTGTCCCCTGCTGAACCTCCTCAAGGTTTTTCTCCGCCACATTATACTGAGCCTGCGCAAGTGACTGATCCGACGTCGCCTTGTCAAACGCTGTCTTCGCTTCCGCGTACGCGGCATTCAGATCCTCCATTGCCGCCGAATACGCCGCCTCCACTTCCTTGAGCCGCTCCTGCGCCTCGTCAGCGCTGGCCTGATAGTCTGCCAGTTGCTCCCTCGTCTTTTCTATCGTTCGATAGGTCGATGCGTAATTGAAATTCCCCTCATACGTTATAAGTGCCTGCTCATACGCCCTCTCAAGCGCTGCAAGCTCATCCTGAGCTGCCTCCACACTGTCTCGCGCTGACTTAAGCTGCTCCTCGTATTGCTTCAGCTCCTGCTCGTACTCGGCCTGGGCAGCGTCTTCGTCGGTCCCGTTCTGCCCGGTGCTCTTCGGCTCCTCAAGTGTTATGAGCAGATCTCCCGGCGCCACCTCAGTACCAGTTGTCACCTCCACGGACTTCACAGTGCGCTGCTCATCGATCTTCACCTGATATGTCTCCACCGCTGTTATTGTCCCCGTCCCCCGCACCTGCGTGTTTATCGTCCCGCTGCCGGCTGTCTGTACAGCTACCTCAGGCAGCGAATGATTCATAATTGTACTGGAAAAAAAGGTAAGCACCAGAAGCACAGCCAGAAACACTATGGCCACGTTCTTGACCCACCCACGCTTTTTTGTCTTCTCTTCCGTCATACTTCTCCCCCTGTTCAACGTATCCCTGCAGTGATTTTTCAGTTGTTGACCACGCGAAAATCAATCCATATACTCCGCGAGACTCTGTGAAAATCCATCTTCTCAACCCTTTACTGACCCCTGGTGAGCTATGCCCTCTATCAGATATTCCTCTCCGTGAAGAAACAGCAGAAGGGTGGGCACCATGTAGATCGTTGCCACCGCAAAAGCTAATCCCACTTCACCGGAATTTATCTCTGACAAATACACCGATAACGGCTGCTTTGTCTCATCTGACAGCAGTATCAGCGGCTGTTCAACCATATTCCAATAATCTATAAAAACCAATATCGTAATGGAATAGAGTGCAGCCCGGCACTGCGGCAGACACACCCTTGTGAATATCTGCCACTCGCCGGCGCCATCCAGTTTGGCCGCCTCCATCAGCGACACAGGAATGCGGCGCATGAATTTTGTCAGCAGAAACACTGAAAACGGAGCAAAGGCCCCAGGCAGAATAATCGCCCAACGTGTATTCAGAATATGCAGCCTTTCGGAGACAAGGTAGTTCGGAACCAGTGTCACCTGATATGGCATCAGCATCAATATCACATATGTAAAAAATATCAAAGCCCGAACCTTTCCCCGCCAGCGGGTAAAACCGTAAGCCGCCAGCGAGGCAATCGACACCTGTAATATTACTATTGGGACAACAAGAATAACTGAGTTCCAGAATTTCAGCAGATAATCCGGACTCTGGAACAGCACTCTGGTATATTGTGAAAATGTCACCTTATCCGGTATGAACTTCAGATTCACAGTCTCCGAGATATATGTGGAACTGCTGTCGTCCGTTGGAAAAACCTGGCCGTAATTGGCGTTTATCTCAGACTCCGTCATGAATGAGTTGGTAATGGTGAGCACCGTTGGCATAAGGAAAATTACAGCGAAAACAAGCGCCACCAGAAAGCAGATCGTTCTCCCTAAAATGTGGCGTTTTTTCATCCCTCCACATCCTTCCCGAACCAGTCCTCAACCTTGAAAAGCAATGCAATCAGAATGACCATGACTATTGCCATCAGTACTGCAGCCGCAGACAGCTTCTGATAATCCTGAAAAACGTTATTCATAAAATGCTGAAGGGTATACAGGCTTTGGTATGGGTAAGCTCCCGCCAGAAGATAAACCTCCCTGAATATCTTAAAAGAGTTTATAAGCGACAGGATTGTGACGAATAGAATTGTTGGAGACAGATACCTCAGCTTTATCGCGAAAAATTTATATGCTGGTGAAGCACCTTCCACGTCACAGACCTCCAGCAGCTCATTGGGGACATTTGCAAGCGCCGACATGAACAGAATCATGTTATATCCCAGGTTCTTCCATAAAAACAGCACCGTGACTACCCATGGTGCACCGTCTGAGTTGAGCCAGTCCACCTTACCCATGCCGAACAGAGCGGTCACTTCGTTCAGAACACCGTTATTGGAGAAGATGACCTGCCATATAAGCACCACAGAGGCCACTGGAACCATCATCGGACTGAGGAAAAAGGTTCTGAACTGGCTTTTGAGCGGTATCCTCGCCTCCAGAATCAGCGCAAGCACCAGCGCAAGCACAACAGCAAGCGGCACTGCTGTTGCTGAGAATCTGGCGGTGTTCTTTGCAGCAAGAATAAACGCGCTGTTATTCAGCAGCGCCTTGTAATTATCCAGAAAAACAAATTCGGGGTTAATGGAGCTCTTAATGAATGAGTAGTATACCACTACTCCGAATGGGACAATAAAAAACAGGAGTACCCCAAACAGGCTGGGGCCTAAAAAGCATACGCTCTTCAGAAAATCTCTGACTTTAGTACTCCTGTTTCTTTTTCTTCTCCGTTCTTCACGCACAGCCAGGTTCTCCTATAATAAACATTCACGCCGCCCTCCCGTCCAGCGCAGCGGATGACGCCCGCCGCGCTGGACCACAGCTGCATTTTTACTAAAGCTAATGGAGAGCGGAACGACTCCCTTTTACTTCACTTTCTGCAGTAATCGGCAAAAGGATCCACCGTTTCCTGCAGCTTCCTACTTCTCTCCTATCTTTGCTCGTTCACATAGAGCGTCATGCGGCTCTGAACCAGCTTTGCCGTCTCCTCCGCAGTCTTATCTCCCGCGAAAAACGCCCCGCACTGTTCCGATATTATGTCATAGAGGGTGTCATCGTACCCATATGCCTTATCGGTCGCCTCTATAAGAGCTAAGACGCGATCTACGTCCTCCTGACTGGCATTCTGGTTCACCTCTCCGACCTTCTCACCCCCTGCCCAGACGTTCCAGGTAGCCAGTACCTGCTCGCCGTTCTCGTCCACGTTATACGTTGGCTCCATGGCATTGGCAATCTGTTCATCGAAATATTCCTTGTTTGTACCAAAATTCCAGCAGTTCTCCTCCTGATAATCACTGGTGAGGAATGTGCGCATGAACTCCCATGCGCCATCCTTATCCTTACAGGTGGAACTCATGACCAACCCGGTACTCAGACCAAACGCGCTTCCGGACCCGCTGCCCGCCGGATAGCCAATGAAGGTTCCTCCCCCCATAAGCACGTCGTATTCCCTCCACCAGCTAAAGTCTGAGAGGTAAATCTCCGACAGCAGCTGCTTACCGGTCAGAAGTCTTGTGTATTCATCGAACTGATTGTAGTCACTGTAATCTATACTATCGTAATCAATCGTCTCCGGGAACATTTTTACAAAATTCAGTATATTCACAAACTCAGGTCCGTCGAAGCTGCACTCTCCGGTCTCCCAGTCCACGAGGTCGTCCATAAGCATCGCGCAGCAGCTCTGCATCGCCTCATCCCTGGTGTAGTAATAACTCAATACTTCCGCGCCTTCGGGCAACTGCTCAAGAGCAGCGTACATATCATCAAAGCTCCAGCCAGGTTCATCCCCAACAAGCCGCGATGGACCCATCAGCGTCAATACGTAGAAGTCGCTCACTACCACCCAGAGCTTTCCTTCATCGTTCGTCAGGGCATTGAATACCGGCTTCACCAGGCCTTCACGCCCTCCCAGCTCTGTGTCTGCATCAATATATGGCCACAAATCTTCAAAATAACCCTTGGCGGCAAGCCGGTCAACAGGCAGTTCGTTTGTACCGAGTATGTCAGGAACGTTGCCCGCCGTCATCTCCACCGTCAGCTTTGTCAGTCCCGAATCGCCATCCGTGGCAAACTCAGAATAATCCAGAACCTGAATTCTGTATCTGTCGTTGGTTCTGTTGAAATTGAGTATCTGCTTACGTATATTATAGTCCAGATAGAGACAGCCATAGGTCAGAATCGTCTTCTCCGGAACAGTGGATGACTCGACCTGGCTCAGCGTCACCAGCTCCACCACCGCACTTGACTGGGAGTAGTCACGCGAAAAAGCCAGTATACGTCCATCGTCCGTCGACATCACCATCTGTATGTAATCACTATCCACATCCACATCTATCCAGGAAAAGATCTTCGTGGACTCGTCAGTGTCAAATTTATACCCGTAAAACCCGTCGCTGTACTGATAGAACAGGTCGTATTCCCCGCCGCCTGAATAAAAATTGTACGCGTTGTCAGGAGCGTCCAACGGCTCTTTCCATGCCTTTGCCTCTCCATCTATCGGAAGAAACTTACACACGTTCTTTTCTGTTTCAGCGTCATAGCTGTAATAGTAGGTCGCCACCGTGCCGTCCGGCAGTCTGAAGAGACTGCTTATCCAGGAACCGTCGTTCACCGGCTCGAGCGTAAAGAGCTTTGTCCCATCCGGGGACACCGCAATCACCTCTCCGTTCGCTGTCATGTACAGATTTCCTGAATCGTCGGGCATGATGTCCTCCACATAGAAATAGCGATCCTCCTCGCCTTTCAGGTTGGAATCATCAAACCGCAGAATCTCCGCACCTGTCTGATCCAGCTTCCGGAACAAAAACTGCTCTTCTCCCCCTACATAATAGTCCCATTTCTCCTCATCAGCATATGGGGAATCCGCGTCCCAGTCCTCAGGATACTCGAACATGTTTATGTAGCACTCCAAAACCTCCCAAAGGTTTCCATCCTTATCCTCACGCATGCTCACAAGGTAGTAGTCACCGTCTGTTCCCTCCGGGAGCGTGGGCCTGACGTAACCCTCGAGGCGGTGCAGGTCTGTCCCGTCCTCGTTCATCACGAGCAGTGCATCCTCCGTGATATTATAGGTGTATTCCGAGAGGTCATCATACGTCACTGTCCGCTGCCCAGTGACTATACTGGCCATCAACGTGATTTTACCATCGTTCCAGAACGCATCGTTGATATAATTAATATTTATGTCCTCCGTTGACATTGTCTTGTAATCCGCCACATATACATACTGGGGCGTCACCTGTTCGCCTGTGCCACCCTCACCCCCACCGGGGTTCTGGGTGTCATCGGTCGTCCCTTCCCCACAGCTCGTAAGAACGCTCACCAGCATGGTCGCCGCAAGCACCAATGTCAGAAACCTCTTCTTTTTCATCTGCATTCCTCCTAGTTCCTTTGGAAAATTTCATCGCACTCTTTTTAGACTTCTCGTCCCTTCCAAAATGTTCCCGGTTTTAAGAAAAAAGATACTTTGTATTTTCTTATCGGTCGTCCCCTTTACTTTATTGACTTTGTTAGTTCATTAAGTGCGCCCTCAGGCTCCGCGACAGCGTCATCCGCAACCTCCATGACCACAGAACGCTTCGCTTTTCATGGCATGCGGCTCACTTTCCGACCCAGAACCTGAGTCTATGCCCGGTCCGCTTTCCCGGAAGGTCAGCCTCAGGCTCCGATCGAAGCCTAAGACAGTATACTCCCCGGCTCCGCTCTTTTCAGCCACAAAAGTGTATCGAAAGCGCGTCAATTCGGTTAAAAAGAGTTACAAGCAGTTACACCCTCCCGCAGCCGCGTCATTCCCTGTCCAGTTCAGAAAATACCTCTCCTATTTTTCCTGTTATGACAAGATTCGCCTGGCTGTCATATGGCGTCGGGGTTTTGTTTACAAGCGCCAGCTTATTTCCCCTGTAGTAAGCCAGGAGGCCCGCAGCTGGGTACACGGCAAGGGATGTCCCGCCTACAATAAGGACCTCGGCCCTCGCTATGCGGCGAACAGCCTCAGAGAGGACGTCTTCATCTAGACTCTCCTCATACAGAACTATATCCGGCCTTATAAGTCCACCGCATGAACACCTTGGTAGTCCCTGCGTGGCAGCGATAGCGTCTGCAGGGTACCGCTTCCCGCAGCGGACACAGTAGTTTCTGAGCAGAGTTCCATGCAACTCCAGTACCTTTTTGCTTCCAGCCGCCTCGTGCAGACCGTCAATATTCTGGGTAACTACCGCTTTCAGCTTTCCCTCGCGCTCCAGTTTCGCAAGGTATCTGTGGGCCGCGTTAGGCTTCGCATCCGTCACCACCAGCTTCTCCCGGTAAAACCGATAGAACACCTCAGGGTTGCTCTCGAAAAAAGATCGGCTGATTATCGTCTCCGGAGGATATTCGTACTTCTGGTTATAAAGTCCGTCCACACTCCGGAAGTCCGGTATCCCACTTTCCGTGGATACTCCCGCTCCTCCAAAAAATACGATGTTGTCGCTTGCCTCTATCCAACTCTTCAACGTCATAATCTTTCTATCCATTGTTTTCACCTTCCAGGCTGTCTCAATTATTTGTGTCTGTTTGCTATGCAGTATTATATATGAGAACCTCTCTGAATGCAATATGCCCAGTGACTTCACGGAAATCAGAATTCCATGGGTTTTAAATATTTTCCCATTCTCACCCCGGTGTTCTATTCCCCGATGCTGCACGGGAAAGAGTTAATGAGTCTGCCTTCCAGGATTATGCAGCTAAAATAATGCTGTCCAGCGGCAAACCGCTGGACAGTAACATATTCAAGGAAGCTTAAGACAAATGCGTCACCGGCGTCTTGCGGATCATGTCAGCCTAAGATGCGCTCCTGAGCTTGAAATACTCATGGTTTCCCAGCGCCTTCGCACCATTCTCATGAAAAATCTCTCTTGCCGGTTTTCCGAAGTCTCCCTCAGGAAACTATCGCCTCTCCAACCTCATAAATGTTTCCTGCCCCAACCGTGAGTATCATGTCCCCTGGGCCGGACTCCCTCACCAGCGCCTCCTCCAACTCATCAAAATCTGAGTAAAATCTGGCGTTTGGTATACATGCAGCGAGATCCTTTGAAGAAATACCGACTGTATTCTGCTCGCGCGCGGCGTATATCTCCGCCAGATATACCTGATCTGCCCTTTGAAGTACTTTTACAAAATCATCAAAAAACGCCTTTGTGCGGCTGAAGGTATGGGGCTGAAACGCCAGCAGGATCCGGTTTGGATTAAGCGTTCTGGCCGCGTCCAGCAATGCGCTGAGTTCGCTCGGATGATGTGCGTAATCATCAAAAATCGGCACTCCGTGCACAGATCCCTTGTACTCAAACCTCCGTGCTGCCCCACGGAACGCGGCAAGTCCCTCAGTGACACACCGGCCCGGGACACCCAGAACATATGCGGCGGCCGCTGCTGCAATCGCGTTCTTCACATTATGGAGTCCAGGGACCTTAAGCGTGATATGTGTATAAACGCCTCGACCACCTATCACGTCGAAATCAGCTATTCCCCCCGTCATGGTGAGGTTTTCCGCACGGATATCAGCCCCTGAGGAAAGTCCGAAGGTAACGACCTTACGTGTGATGCCACTCAGCGCATCCATGGTGTTCTCGTCATCGTTATTTGCAATGACCACGCCTGTATACTCCGGCACCAGCTCTGCAAAGCGTCTGAATGAATGCTTGATCGCTTCCAGGTCCTTAAAATAGTCCAGATGATCAGCTTCAATATTCAGAATTACGGCGATCGTTGGAAAGAAGTGCAGAAAGGAATCATAGTATTCGCAGGACTCCAGCACTACTGTTCGCCCGTTGCCAATCCGATGCCCGTCATGCAGAAGCGGCAGCGTACCGCCAATCATAACAGTCGGGTCCGCTTTGGCAGCCATAAGAATATGAGTACACATGGACGTGGTTGTTGTTTTTCCATGGGTGCCGGAAATACAAAGCGCATTCTCATACTTGCGCATAAGGCAGCCCCATGCCTCCGCCCGCTCAAAAACCGGTATACCCAGCTCCCGCGCGCGAGAGATTTCAGGGTTATCGTCATGGGCTGCGGCGGTGCGTATGACAAAGTCTGCCCCTTCCACATTCCTCGCGTCATGACCGATAAAGACCGGTATACCAAGCGACCGCAGTTCCTCTGTTACGGCGCTCTCCTTCATGTCAGAGCCGGTCAGCGGAAGTGAAAAGCTGTGCAGAACCTTCGCCAGCGGAGACATGGACACACCGCCGATACCCACAAGATGGCAGGCAGCGCCGGAGGCGATAAGCTGTTCAAGTTCGGAAACTCTTTCCATAATATGCGTGCCCCACTACTAAAAATCTAGGATACGGTCGAGATAAGACCGGTGGTAATTATAATACCATTTTCGGAAGAATACAACAGTTTCTTGTCTGTTGCGTTGAATTTTTGAAGCTTCCCTGGACCAGAGAAGCTCAGAATGCAGCCGTTTGGGAGGTCTTCCTGCCCTGTTCTGCCTCACTTCACAAGGCATGGGCATCTATCACAATAAAGTATGGACAGTTCAGGGAAATTATAACTTAAGCAAATATGTCCCCCGCCTTAAAGGCTGCGGGTCCCATTTTCAAAATAAGCTGGTGTACAATCCCCCGCTTATTTCTAAGGCAGCTAACGCCGCCCTTTGTCACGTTGAATGACGGGGCAAAATCCCTTATTGAACATAAGGCTGGGAAAAATCATTCGCTAATTTGCCCTTAAGCCTGGACCCGCCTGAATGATTTTCAGGCGGGTCCATTTTCGTTTAATTTATTTTCAGGGTCTGTCGGCCTCCCGGGAATTTTCCCGGATATATGTTGCAGCCGGTCACCATGCTATAATCAGTCCATCCAGGCATCAGAGGGAGCGGATACCGGCTGTCTTATTCCTCTGACAGCGATACCCGCCCCATAAAGATACAATCTATGCTTTCTCCTCTTATTCCCCGGACTGTGTCTCTTCTATCGGCTGCGTCTCATCGGTCTTTTTCCCTTTGGCCAATTTATGCTTCCGGATGCTTCTGACAATTATCGCCGCCGCCAGGGCCAGGATAACACCCGCCACCACTATCTCCGGCAGAGCTACTACTATTCCCATGAAGAGATCCTTGAAAAAATCTCCAACCGCTTCAAGTGAATCCTTAAGTCCGTCCCCCATCTGCTGCCAGTAGCTCCGGTGCGGCACCTCCACCTTAGTCAGCTCCTCGACCTCCTCCAGCGAGATATTCAGCGTGCTGTAGTCCACCTGATTCTGCCAGTTGCGAAGCGTCGTCTCAAGCGACTCCAGCTCATAGCGCACGTCCGTAAGGCGCGACTCTATTTCCAGCATCTCTGTCACAGTCTCTGCCTCTTCCAGCATGGCCAGAAGCCGTTCCTGCTCTATGCGGCTTGCCTCCAGACGCGACTGCGTATCCGTGTACTTAGTGGTAATGTTCTCTGTGTACTCGTTGAGGTTAAGGATGTTTCCAAGTCCCTCAAGGTCCACCTTCATGCTTTTATAGGACTCCACCGGTACACGCACCACAAAATACGCATTTCGCAGGCTGCTCGTGCCAAAGTATGTGTCTCTGTAGCTTCTGCCGGAAATACTGGAGCTTTCAAGAAATGCCCCGTAATACTCCAGCATCCCATACACGTACTCTACAGAGCTGTCAAAGTCAGTTGTCTCAACTGTGACGTATGCAGAATAGATGATCTTCTCGTCTAATGGGATGCTCTCCTCCAACCCGGCAGTTCCATAATCAGCATCTGCGTACAGGCTATCAGACTCTTCGTAGACTGAGTCTCCGTTCCAGAAGTCGGAATCGACCTTATAGCCTCCCGTCGCTTCAGACTCATTGCTCGCATCGTATGGTTCGACCGCGCTGCAGGATGACATAGACAATAACACCACCACAGCCAGTAAAACCGACGCTGCCCTTATTTTCTCCTTTTTCATTTTGTTCCCTCCCTTTTTTTCGATTCTATGCTTTTGACGAGGGATCCGGGGGAAAAGTTCCTGTAATTCTCCAAATTTTTCTTTTTTGCCCGATATTTGAATGTACGCTTTACCAAAAATTTATCGTTCGCTTGACAAGAACTGCCTCGTGGTTTAGAATGCTAAAGACTTTCTGAGTTCGCACACTTCAAAGCAGGGAGTGTTCCCATCTGTTCACACTGTGAATTATTTTTTGGAAGGATGATCCATTTTGAAAAATCAGTACATGCTCAACGTTCTGGATGAGGTCAAGCGCCGTAATTCCGGTGAACCTGAGTTCATTCAGGCGGTCACTGAGGTTCTGGAGACATTGGAACCTGTCATCGAACAGCGTCCCGATTTCGTTGAGGCCGGCATCCTCGAGCGCATTGTGGAGCCGGAACGCCAGATAATCTTCCGTGTCCCCTGGGTAGATGACAGCG
>CAYPMJ010000010.1:26739-30186 GCA_964411785.1 uncultured Oscillospiraceae bacterium | reverse complement strand
TCCGCCACAACCTCCACTCTCCTCTCCCATAATCCTGTCTGACCTGGCCATGCGCCATAGGCGCGGCCTTAAATTAAGTATAATAGCCGCCCTGCGGCTATTATACCATGGAGCGAAGCGAAATGGTATAATTGGCCATGCGCCATAGGCGCGGCCTTAAATTAAGTATAATAACCACGTTGTGGTTATTATACCCCACATCAGCGCAGCCGGCAAGTGCCGCCGCAGCCATTTTGCTGAAAAATCTGACGGCTATGGCCCTGGGGAGAGCCGCCGGGCCGCTGCTCACAGCACGCCCAGGTGCTCCAGCAGGATGCGGACGCCCAGCAGTATGAGTATGACGCCACCGGCGATCTGTGCTTTCTTCTCAAATCTGTTGCCGAAGATGCTGCCCACTTTGACGCCCACCGCCGAAAGGATGAAGGTGGTGACGCCGATGATGGAGATCGCCATCCAGATATTCACATTCCCCACCATGGCCAGAGAGACACCCACGGCGAGAGCGTCAATGGAGGTGGCGACGGCCATGATGAACATGGTCTTTGCGGAGAGATCCGCGCCGGACCCGTCACCCTCAGACTCAGTCTCCCCCAGAATGGCCTCCCTTAGCATATTTGCCCCGATTATGACCAGCAGACCGAACGCGATCCAGTGATCCACCGATTCAATTGCCTCCGCGAAGAGACTGCCAAGCAGGAACCCCGCCAGAGGCATAAGCGCCTGAAATCCGCCGAACCAGGCCCCGCATATGGCCATTCCCTTCACATCCGCGTGCCTCATGGAGAGCCCCTTGCACACCGACACCGCGAAGGCGTCCATGCTCAATCCAATGCCTAGGGCAAGCAATTCAAATAAGCCCATAAAGTCACCTTAAGATAACCGCACTCCGCCTCTGCGCCGGAGCCTTTACCCACTGCTTCCGCCTTTGAACCACGGCGCCGCGCTCACAGACATGGACGCGAATGCCATCTTTTAAACTGATATTGTACCAGCTATTACCTGCATTGTCAAGCTAAAGGCCCCACTTGTATAAGCCAGGCAATTGAAGCTTGAAATATGGAAGAAATCTGTTGACAAAACGGGAGATAAAACATAAAATAGCCTGGGGGCGGTGAGGGTGGAGCAGAGCAGAATAGACAGGATAAGCGAGCTTACGCGGCTTTCAAGGACTAGGCCGCTGACCCAGGCAGAGCAGACGGAGCGGAGAGCGCTGAGGGAGGAGTATATCGCCTCTGTGAGAGCAAGCCTTGAGACGGAGCTTGAGAACACCTTCATTGTGGAGCCGGACGGCACAAAGCGCCCGGTTTCGAGAAAGCATGTATAGGTCGGCGTGATGGAACAGGCAGACATAGCGGACTTAAAATCCGCCGGTGGAAACACTATGTGGGTTCAAATCCCATCGCCGACACCAAGAGCAGTGTTATCGCACGTGATAACACTGCTCTTAAGCTTTAAGACCTGAAGATAAGCGCTTACTTATCTTGAAGATATGCATTTACTTATCTGTCACTCCGGGGGCCGGCAGCGTCGGGCTCCTCTTTTACGCGCATGGCCCGCATGGCATTGAGGATGGCCAGAACCGATACGCCCACATCCGCGAAGACGGCAAGCCACATACCTGCAATGTCAAGGGCGCCCAGCACGAGAATGACCGCCTTCACTGCGAGAGCGAAGATTATGTTCTGCCAGACTATTGACATAGTCCTGCGGGAGATGCGTATCGCCTCCACCATCCGTGAGGGCTTGTCGTCCATTATCACAAGGTCCGCGGCCTCTATGGCCGCGTCGGAGCCCAGCGCGCCCATTGCAACGCCTATGTCGGCGCGTGTTAAAACAGGCGCATCGTTAATGCCGTCGCCGACGAAGGCGAGAGTCCCGTCGCGCTCCCCAAGTAGCCTCTCCACAGCCGTCACCTTGTCGGCGGGGAGAAGACCGCTCATCGTCTCGTCGACGCCCAGAGCGTCACCCACAGCCCGGGCCGTATCCTCCCGGTCGCCGGTGAGCATCGCAATGTGCCGTATTCCAAGGCCGTGGAGAGCGTCTATTGTCCTGCGGGAGTCCTCCTTTAAGCTGTCTGAAATTACTATGCTGCCGGCATATTTTCCGGCCTTAGCCACATAGATGACCGTCCCGGGCTCGCCGCAGGGGGGAAAGGGTATCCCGCGGCTTTCAAGCAGCCTCCCGTTTCCGCAGAGCACCGTCTCACCGCCGACCTCGGCGCTGACGCCGAGACCTGCAAGCTCCTCAACCAGGCCCGCCTCAGGGTGGCATCCATCCGCTGCTCTGACCACGGCCTTTGCTATGGGATGGCTTGAGAAGCTCTCTGCCGCCGCGGCAATGGAGAGAAGCTCCTCTCCGCTGATGCCCTCGGGGTTTATGGATGTCACTGTGAAGGAGCCCTCGGTCAATGTCCCGGTCTTGTCAAAGACGACGGTCTGGGCCTTTGACAGCGCCTCCAGAAAGCCGGCTCCTTTCACGAGAATGCCGCGCCTTGCCGCGCCACCTATGCCGCCAAAGAAGCTCAGCGGAACGGATATCACCAGTGCGCAGGGGCAGGAGACTACAAGAAATACCAGGGCCCTGTGTATCCAGTCGGCCCAGCCGCCCTTGAGGATGAGCGGGGGGACAGTGGCCAGAAGCACCGCCGCAATGACAACAGCCGGGGTGTACCAGCGTGCAAAGTGCGTCACAAAGTTCTCCGTCCTGGACTTCTTCTCAGCCGAGTTCTCCACAAGATCCAGTATCCGCGCCACGGTGGACTCCGCGTAAACGCTGGTGACACGAGCGTGCAGCACTCCGCTTAGGTTGATGGAGCCGCTCTGCACGGCGCTCCCGGGGCCTACATCCCTCGGCGCTGACTCGCCTGTCAGAGCGGCAGTGTCAAGGCTGCCCGCCCCGTCAAGTATCACGGCGTCCAGGGGCACGCGCTCACCTGGGCGGAGAAGTATCGTCTCGCCCACCTGCACATCCTCCGGGTCAACCTCTGTGGTCCTGCCATCCCTTATCACGTTGGCGTGGTCGGGGCGGATATCCATGAGGGCGGATATCGACCGGCGGCTCCTCCCGACAGCGCAGCTCTGGAAGAGCTCGCCCACCTGGTAGAAGAGCATCACCGCAACGCCCTCGGCGTATTCGGAGGTGAACATGGCCCCAACGGTGGCTATGGACATGAGGAAGTTCTCATCAAAGACCTGGCCGTGGGAGATATTCACAGCGGAGCGCCACAGCACATCCCAGCCCACGACAAAATACGGCACAAGATAACAAAGCACCTTCCAAGGGTCCTCCAGGGGCAGAACAGCGCACACCACAAGGAGCGCTCCCGCAATGAGAATGCGGGCAAGAGTGCGCTTTTGCTTTCCGGTCATAGTATCACCTTCAGTATGTAATTTAAGCAGACGCTCTTTCCCCGCAAAAATGGCGCACGGCGCCGCACATGGCGGGGGA
>CAYPMJ010000010.1:0-26639 GCA_964411785.1 uncultured Oscillospiraceae bacterium | reverse complement strand
GCTTAATTTGCAGGGGAGCTTAATTTGCAGGGGAGCTTAATTTGCAGGGGAGCTTAATTTGCAGGGGAGCTTGATTTCAGGGAAGCTTTATTTGCAGGAGCTTTGGAAAATGCGCCATTGCCGGTTTATTTTCCAGCTCCCTCAGGCCTCACCGGCAGATGACGCAGTCAGGCTCCACCTTGCGGCA
Source organism: uncultured Oscillospiraceae bacterium (assembly GCA_964411785.1). Taxonomy (GTDB): domain Bacteria; phylum Bacillota; class Clostridia; order Oscillospirales; family Oscillospiraceae; genus RUG626. The sequence continues at coordinate 26,452 of CAYPMJ010000010.1, read as the reverse complement.
CACTTTTACCACGTCCTCAAGCACCTCGGCAAACCGCTCGTCCTCAGCCTCCAGCGTAAGGCGCGAGGTCATGAAGCTCACTGTGGCGGACTTTACTCCGTCAAGCTTCCTTATCCCGCGCTCCATCTTCGCTGCGCAGTTGGCGCAGTCAAGGTTTTCAAGCTTGAAGGTCTTTTTCATCATTGATTCCTCCCATTTTTATTGTTTGCGCATTGACTGTTTGTTCTTCAAAGAGGTATAATAGGTAGAGCTTTGATGCCGGAGGGAGCGGCGCACCGCTTTTAGGAGGGCTCTCACCGGCGCAGACAGCGGCGTCACTCCGTAACGTGGGACATGCCCTGCGCCAGGATGGAGCGCACGTGGTCGTCGGTCAGAAAGCACACCATGCTCTTCCCCTCCCTGCGGGAGGACACAAGCTTGCTCTGCTTTAGAACCCTGAGCTGGTGGGATATGGCCGACTGCGTCATCCCCAGCACCTCCGCTATGTCGCAGACGCACATCTCCGACTCAAGCAGCACAAAGAGGATCTTTACCCGGGTGGAGTCCCCGAATACCCTGAAGAGATCAGCAAGCTCGTAGAGCGTGTCCTCAGAGGGCATGCACCTCTGAATCCGCTCCGTGAGATCCTTGTGAACTATCCGCTCCTCGCAGGCAAAATCAAGATTCGCTTCCTCCATTGATGCACATCCTTTCATATGAACAACTGTTCATATGTTCATTATATGCCCTTTACTGTGCGGTGTCAATAGGGCGGGAGGAAAAAATGGTTACAATTATGTAACTATTCAGGAAAAAATTTTCTTTGGCTTTTTTGAGAAAATTTATCGAACATTCAGGCACGGAAAATGTTCTAAAACGGGATTATTCCGGAGTTTAAGGCACAAATTACGCATGTTTTAAATAAGCTCCGCCGCAAGAGGCGCGAAACGGCCCGTTTTCAACTGTTGACAAAGAAGAAACAATGTGTTACAATTCGGTTACGTTATTAAGAGGAGGCTCCCTGATGGCGCAAAAAAAGAACGAGGTTCTTACGTATCGCGGGCGCCCGCTGCGCAGGAAGGACAATATCATCTACTACGGCAGCATGGCGGATAAGTACATTATAATGCTTCAGATCACCGGCACCAGGAAGGCGGCGGACATGGATGTGGCCACGAGGGTCAATGTCCAGCTCCAGCTGACTGATCCGGAGCTCAAGTCCCGCGATCGGATACTTAAGAAAACGGAAAAGGACGGGCTCTACGCGGCTATGGACGTGGCGTGCGTGTGGCTCGACAGGGCACTCTCCTCCAAGTGATGCCCGCTCCTTTGGAAAGGAAAGTTCATGAAGCAACTGAAGAAAGCACTTGTTGTCGCGGCGGCGTTTTCGGCCCTGGCGGTCTACGGAGGGCAGAGAGCTGCGGCAGCAGATGCGGATCTGGCATGGGGCGGCGGAACGGTGATTGCGGATGCGCTGAATATCCGCTGCGGTCCCGGCACTGAGTACGAGATTCTTGGACGCGCTTATGAGGATTCGGTACTGCTCATACTTGAGAACACGGGAGAGCGCTGGTACAGGATAAATTACGAGGGCATCGTCGGGTACGTGGACGCTTCGTATCTCGGCAATGTGGAGATGGCGAAGAACTTTGAGGCTGAGGGGACTGTCACGGGCGATGCCGTGCGCCTCAGATCCTCCCACGACACCGACTCTGAGGTGCTCGGCAAGTACTACGCCGGGGACAGGCTCCATGTGATAGGCATAAACGCGGGCTGGTTCAAGGTGACGGACGGGGATGTGACGGGCTACATACGCTCCGACTACATGGAGATCACCGGAAGTCTTGAGGACCTCAATGAGGAGAAAAGCGAGAGCGCCGGGACGGCAGCGGTAAGCGGGACAGGAAGCGCGGGCGGCGCTCAGGTCTCGGAAGCTGAATCTGACAGCACAGGCACCAAAGGTCAGGACATCGTCGATTACGCGCTGGGATTTGTGGGATACAAATACCGTTACGGGGGGGAGTCCCCGGAGAAGGGCTTTGACTGCTCCGGGTTTACATGTTACATATACAGCCAGTTCGGCTACTCCATAAACCGGACTGCCAACTCGCAGTACAAGAGCGACGGCGTGAAGGTGAGCCGTGACGAGCTTCAGCCCGGTGATATCGTGTGCTTCTCGGACAACGGCTCCACGGTGACCCACGTGGGAATATACATCGGGGACGGGAAGTTTGTCCACGCTGAAAACTCAAGAACCGGCGTCGTCGTGACGGATCTCTCATTGGACTACTACGCCAGAACCTGGTGGGGCGGGAAGAGAATCATAGACTGAAAATGTTCCTGGTGAACTCAGAGCCTGGTGAACTCGGAGCTTGAATTTATGAGCGCGGCCGTCCCTTTAGCACAAGATAAGATCCCGCAAAGGCTGAAGCCTTTGCGGGAGTCGTTTTTCCGGGGGAAGTCATATTATAATAGCCACAGAGTGGCTATTATACCTATTTTAAGGCTTCGCGTCTGCCCGTAAGGTTTTAAAACCGGGAGGAGTCCTCCGGAATTTTTTAAATCAGCCGGGAGTGAAAAAAGCTTCTTGACATTTGTGTAAATTGGCTTTATAGTTAAATTTGTAACCTTACTTTAAGTTCATGGAAGGCGGCAGTTTATAGCTTGGGCAAAGATGTCCCCCGCCCTGAAGGCGGCGGGTTCCATTTTTAAAATCAGGGGGGATACGATCCCCCCGCTTATTTCCAAGGCAGCCGACGCTGCCCTTTGCCGCGCTGAATGACGTGGCAAAGTCCCTTATTGAAAAAGCGGTGTAGAGGCTTTGCAGAGAGGCACATAAGACGAAGCCACACTCCGGTCAACCGGTGGGTCTCATTGTTTGGGGGACGGATGATGAATCAGGGTATTATGACCAATGAGGAGTTTAAGGAGCGGTTCGGGGACGAGGACGGCTGCCGGGTGTATCTGTTTGACGCCCGCTGGCCGGAGGGGTTTGTGTGCCCGAGGTGCGGCTTCAGGGCGGCGCCCTTTGAGATAAGCTCCCGGGGCAAGCTCCAGTGCAGGCGCTGCAAGGGACAGACCTCGCTGACCTCGGGGACCATCATGGAGAAGACCCGCACGCCGCTTACAAAGTGGTTTCTGGCCATATATCTGCTTGTGCGGGACGGGCGGGACATGACTGTGCAGAAGCTAAGTCAGGAGATAGGCGTCGCGTCGGACACGGCCTGGCACATGAGCTCCAAGATACGGCGCGCCCTTGCCGGGGGCGATGACGGGGGAGCGGAGGAGAATGGCGAATTTAATATTGCAAAAAGTCTGGAACGCACTTTTATAGAAGCGGGGGGGGGTTCACTCCCGGAGAACTTTCCTTAAGTGATCTCATCCTCCTTCAGGCATAGGGCATCATAAGGCACAATAGCCAAAACCTGGCTATTATATTTAATTTAAGGCCGCGCTTTGAGGCCGCGCTTTTAAGCGCGTGGCCAATCAGCCACCTCGCCTCGCTGCAAATATACATAATTAATTAAAGCAGAGTATTGTTTTTTCTGCCGGATTGTGGTATACTTCCGGCGGAATTGGCGGCAATGGTCTGCTTTTTTCATATTTTATTGCAAAAGGAGGCGCTTTTATGGAAGTGCAGGAGGCTTCGAAGGTGACGAAGACGAATTTCACCTACCAGATTCTGTATATTCTTGCACCTGTCCTCATAACGGTTCTCGCCGGAGTCATACCGTATGTCGCGGCGCCGGACTGGAACATGGGCCCTCTCCTGCCGTTCGTGTGTCTGCTGCTGTCGGTTGTCTGGTGGATTTTAGGAGGGCGGCTTATCTACAACAGCAAGAAAAAGAGCATGATGGTGGAGCTTGACAGGGCGGGCTTTACCCGCAATCAGACATTCTACGGGCGCAGCTGCACAGTGGTGGTGGATCTTGTGAAGAACCAGCTGGCGCTGCTCTTCTTCTGGAACCCGTTCAAGGTCCAGACGTTCCCGGCCTCAAGGATCTCAAAGGCCTGGGTGGACGACGGCCGCTCCGGAAAAGGGGTGATGGAGGGCTCTGCCAGGGTGAGCTTCCTCTTCGTGGTTGACGGGGTGAAGCTGAGGGTGGACACCTTTGTGTCGAACCAGCGCCTCACCATGAAGGATCGGCGCATTCTCACAGGCATCGAGAAGGCGGAGAAGATGGTGGATACCCTTGAGACGGCCGGCGGTCTGAAGGCGTGAAAGTGGCGGCGAGGACGGCGGTGATTGGCGGCGGGGCAGCGGGCATGGCTGCGGCGATTACAGCCGCAAGTCGCGGCCCCGTCACTCTCCTTGAGCGCCAGGCCAGGCTGGGGCGGAAGCTGTCGGTGACGGGAAATGGCCGCTGCAACCTCACGAACAGCGGCCTCACACCTGAGCGCTACCACGGGGAGGACCCGTCCTTCCCGGAGCATGTCCTCTCGCGGTTTTCCGTGGAGAGGACATTGGCGTTTTTCCGCTCGCTGGGACTTGTGACGGTGGAGGAGCCGGACGGGAGGGTGTACCCGTTTTCAGACCAGGCCGGGAGCGTCGTCGATGTGCTGAGACTCGCGGTTTCAAGGAGCGGAGTGGATGTGAGGACCGGCTGCCGGGTGCTTGGCGTCAGGCACACCCGGGGCGGCTTTGAGGTTGAGACGGATGACGGAGGAGAGATTTTCTGTGACAAGGTCATCGTCGCTGCCGGAGGTGCGGCGGGGGTGGGCGCCGGAGGGTCTGAGCTGGGTTACAGGCTCCTTGAGGGCCTGGGACACACATGTACAAAGCTCTGTCCATCCCTTGTACAGCTTAAGACGGACAACACTTTTACAAGACCGCTGAGAGGCGTACGGGCGGACGCGGGCGTCACCGCAGTCGGTGCGGATGGCCGCGTGCTGGCGGAGAGCGCCGGGGAGGTGCAGTTTACAGACTACGGTGTGAGCGGCCCTGCCATATTCGAGGTGTCAAGGGCCGTGACCACGTCGCAGAAAGCGGAGCTTCGGCTTGACCTTCTGCGGCCGATGAGCTGCGGTGAGATACGTGAGTACATAGCTGCAAGGCGTCATGGCGGCCTTACGCTGGAGAACCTGCTCACAGGCGCACTTCACAACAAGGTCGGCAGAACGGTGCTGAGCCGATGCGGGCTGTCTCTCTCAGCTCCGGCCCTGGGGCTCTCCGACGGGGATATGGACAAAATAGTGAGAAATATTAAGGACCTGAGACTTGCCGTCACGGGGAACCTCGGCATGGAGGGCGCACAGGTGACGGCGGGCGGCATGAGGACAGGCGAGTTTGTGCCGGAGACGCTGGAGAGCAGACTTGTTCCGGGACTTTTTGCCGCGGGCGAGGTGCTGGATGTGGACGGCGACTGCGGCGGATTTAATTTACAGTGGGCATGGTCCTCAGGGCTTGTGGCCGGCCTTCTGGGGGAGGCGGAGAGGTGATAAGAGTCAGGGACATCTCCCTCCCGGCAGATGAGGACGGGGAGCTCAGGCTCCGGCGAGCTGTGCTCCGCAGACTTGGCGTCGGGGACGGAGAGCTTCTCTGCATGCGCATATTAAGGCGCTCGGTGGACGCCAGGAAGAAAAGCGACGTCCGAATTGTCTACACGGTGGACGTCGGCGCTGCGGATGAGGAGAGACTTATCGCCGCCTCCCCCGCCGGCCTTGAAAAGGCGGAGATCCATGAATACACACCGCCCAGGGCAGCAAAGACCTGCGGGGACAGGCCTGTCGTGGCGGGCTTTGGCCCTGCGGGCATGTTCGCCGCACTGGTGCTGGCGGAGGCGGGACTGAGGCCCATTGTGCTGGAGCGGGGATGCGATGTGGACAGCCGGTGGGAGAAGGTGCGCACCTTCTGGGCCGGAGGGGAACCTGACACGGAGTGCAACGTCCAGTTCGGCGAGGGCGGCGCCGGCACATTCTCCGACGGCAAGCTCGCCACCGGGATCCGGGATGAGCGCATAGCGTGGGTCATGAGAAGGTTCGTGGAGGCCGGCGCACCGGAGAGGATACTCTGGGACTTCAGACCCCACGTGGGTACGGATATCCTGCGCGGCGTTGTAAGGGAGCTGAGGCGCCGCCTTGAGACGCAAGGCGGGAGTGTGCTCTTCGGGACAAAGCTCACAGGCCTTGTGACGGGGATGAACGGCGTGAAGGGGGCATTGTGCGAGGCGGATGGGGAGACAGTGACCATCCCGTGCTCCGCCCTTGTGCTGGCCGTTGGACACAGCGCCAGGGACACCCTTGAGATGCTCCTTCAGAGCGGCGTGGCCATGGAGCCGAAGGCCTTTGCCATGGGTGTGCGCATAGAGCACAGGCAGAGGATGGTGGATGAGGCGCAGTACGGCTCCTTCGCCGGCCTTAAAAGCCTCGGTGCGGCAGACTACAAGCTGTCGTGCCACACTCACCTGGGCTCAGCCTACACCTTCTGCATGTGCCCGGGCGGGTACGTCATAGCTGCGTCCTCCGAGAGGGGCGGCGTTGTGACAAACGGCATGAGCTATTCGGGTAGAGCCGGGGAGAACGCGAATGCTGCGCTCCTTGTGGGGCTCTCGCCGGACGACTTCCCGGAGTCCGGGGAGCTTGCGGGAGTCAGGTGGCAGAGGGAGCTTGAGAGAAGGGCCTTTGCCATGGCCGGCGGGGACTACAGGGCCCCTTCGCAGACGGTGGGCGAGTTTCTGGGACTTAAAGGTAGCGCGCCATCCGTAAGGCCGACGTACGCTCCCGGGGTTGTCCCGTGCGATCTCAGGTCGCTGCTTCCTCGGAAGGTGACGGAGACGCTCACACTGGCGCTGCCGGAGTTTGACAGGAAGCTCCGGGGATTTGCCGACCCCGGCGCTCTCATGACGGGGCCTGAGACGAGAAGCTCCTCACCTGTCCGAGTTCTAAGAAATGAATGCAGACAGTCTCCGACGGCCGCCGGCCTCTTTCCCTGCGGTGAGGGGGCCGGGTACGCCGGCGGGATAGTCTCGGCCGCGGTGGACGGGATGCATACGGCTGAGGCGGTGGTGCGCTTCACTGACGGCAGCATCTGAACATTTTAAACCATGAAGTCTGCTGGCTTCGGAAACGTAAGTTTTCCAGGTTCACTATCTTTTGATATGGAGGATATCTTATGGACGAGAGAGCGCTGGCGTTTATAAACCTGAACGCCGTACTGGCGAGCCTTACGAGGCTCTGTGAGCTGGACGGGCCATCGCGGGAGATGATAGCCGGGGAGAATGTGTCGGTGGGATTCTCCGTAAAGGGCGGCCCCGGGGGGACACTGGTATTTGAAAACGGCTGCTGCACCTTCCGCCAGGGCACTGAAGGGTGCGGCATCCTGCTCCCCTTCGGGAGCCCTCAGAAGTTTAACGGGCTGATTAACGGGACAGTGACTCCGATCCCAGTGAAGGGCTTTACGAAGCTTAAGTTCCTGCTTAAGACCTTTACAAAGCTCACGGACAGGCTCACGGAGTATCTGAGACCTGAGAAGAGCGCGTTGGAGGACGAGGAGTTCTTCACATTGAGCACCACCCTAATGTTCCACCTCATACTTGACGCCCTGGCACAGGTGGGGAACGAGGACAGGGTGGGCCGATTCAGCGCGTCCAACATTGTGGACGGGGATGTGAAGCTCGCCGTGGCAGGGGGGCCTGTGGGGTATCTCAGGGTGCAAAGCCACAGACTCACCGCCGTGCACAGCGCACCCGCAGCGCCCATGTCATATATGGAGTTCTCCGACATGCGCACCGCCCGCGCCCTCTTTGACGGGGAGATAAACGCTGTGGCCTCGGTGGGCCAGGGACGCGTCCGCATCGGCGGCATGATTTCCCAGGTGGACAATATTAACAGGATGCTCGACCGGGTGGCACTGTACCTGGCATGAGACGCGCAGAGCAACCGGGCGCTCATTGAGGCGCTGAGGGAGTTTAAAAAACGGAGGTTTTACAACATATGAAACAGGTCTATGAGTATCCCAGGAGCCGCGCTGCGTTTGAGCGCGCCTCAAAGGTCATTCCCTCCGGCATATACGGCCACCAGGGCCCGGCGGAGGGGTGCTACGTCCCGGTGGAGGCGTTTCCGTTCTACTCATCCAGGGCCCAGGGGAGCTGTATGTGGGATCTTGACGGCAACAGGTTCATCGACTACATGTGCGCCTACGGGCCCAACATCTTAGGCTATCACGACCCGGACGTGGACGAGGCCGCTGCAAGGCAGCGGGCAATATCCGACTGCACCACACTGCCAAACCCCATAATGATAGATTTCGCGGAGCTTCTTGTGGAGACCGTGGCGTCGGCTGACTGGGCATTCTTCGCCAAGAACGGCAACGACGTAACCACCTGCGCCGTCATGGCGGCAAGGGCCTACACTAAGCGCAAGAGGATCGTCTTTTTCAAGGGCTACTACCACGGCGTGTCGCCCTGGACGCAGAAGATAGATTACTCAGGCGTCCTTCCTGAGGATGTGCGCAACAACATCTATGTGGACTGGAACGACTTTGACATGCTGACCCGCGCCTTCGAGAAGTATAAAGGTGAGATTGCGGCTGTCATAGCGCAGCCATACATGCACGGCAACTTCGCGGACAACGAGCTCCCGGCGCCGGGCTTCTGGCAGAAGGTGAGGAAGCTTTGTGATGACACGGGAACCGTGCTCATCATTGACGACGTCCGCGCCGGGTTCCGGCTGGACATAGCCGGCTCCGACCACTATTTCGGGTTTGAGGCGGACATGATCTGCTTCTGCAAGGCGCTGGCCAACGGCTATAATGTGTCGGCGCTTTGCGGGAAGGAGTTTCTCAAAAACTCAGTGTCCAGCCTCTCATACACGGGCAGCTACTGGATGAGCGCGGTGCCCTTCGCAGCCGGCATAGCGTGCATACAGAAGATGAAGCGCATAGGGTGTCCCAAGCTTCTCATTGACAAGGGCGAGAAGCTTAAAGCAGGCCTTCTTAAGACGGCGGAGAAGTACGGCTACGACCTGCACATCTCCGGTGTACCGTCCCTCTTTTACATGCGCATAGCCGACGACCCCACGCTCATGCTCCACCAGGAGTGGATAGCGGAGTGCGTGAAGCGGGGCATATTCTTCACAAACCACCACAACCACTTCATAAACGCATCCCTGACCGACGAGCAGATCCAGGAGACACTGGACGTTGCGGATGAGGCGTTTTCAGTCATCAAAGAGAGACACTCCTGAGGGCAGCTTTAAAAAAATCCAGGTTTTTCAGGAAAAAAGCTTGACATTATGCCCGGTGTTCTGAGATAATTACAGCACAGGGGGGTGATGGCACGGAGCTGACGCCGGAGGATCTGGAGGCCAGGATCCGGACATACATAGACTACTGCTCCAGTGAGAATGAGCCGCCGGTGAGCTACAACCTGAGGCGGGTGTGCGGCATCTCCGAGGAGGACCTGGACAGGATACGGGCTCTGGCAAAGAGCTCTGACGGGACGCTCTCTGAGGACGAGAGAGCGAGGAGAGAGCGGCTTATGGACTGCGTAAGGCAGCTTGACGAGTTCAGAACGGCATTCTGGCTTAAGCAGGGACTTGACAACCCGCGGCTTGCGTCCTTTGCCGTCTTCAACCTGAGACAGGCGAGAAACGGAGGCTTTACGGACAGACCGCTTAAGTCCGACCCCTGTGAGATACTGGTGAGACTTGACGGGGTGGGCGAGGACGCGTTTGAGTGACATGGCGGAGCATTCATGAAACATTTACTGTGAATGGGGAGCATTCAAAGTAAATCATAAATAAGGGCCCCATATTGTGGGCCGAGGAGCCTTTGAGCCGAAGACATGTGAAAAACGTGTCCTCGGCTTTTTCTTTTGACGGGGGGCAGGACATGGGAAGCATATTGTGGGACCCCGGGAGGGCAAATCCCAGGCAGCGGGAATTCTTTCAGAGCCGCGCGCTCTACACGGCCTACGGCGGGGCGAAGGGGGGAGGCAAGACGTGGGCAGTGAGGACAAAGGCGGTGGGCGGGGCGCTCACAAATCCAGGCCTACGCGTTCTCATCATGCGAAGGACGTACCCGGAGCTTGAGGAGAACCACGTAAGGCCCGTGCTGGCGATGGTCCCCGAGGGCGTCGCCAAGTACAACGGCACATCGCACATCATGACATTTTTCAACGGCTCCACCATAAGATTCGGGCACTGGTCGGGGGAGCTGTCGGAGCGCGAGTACCAGGGACAGGAGTTTGACTGGATATTCATCGACGAGGCGACACAGTTTACTGAGCGGGCGTTCAACTATCTTGGCGGATGCCTCAGAGGCGTGAGCGACTGCCCGAAGCGGATGTATCTCACCTGCAACCCCGGAGGCGTGGGGCACAGGTGGGTTAAGAGGCTCTTCATCGACAGGGACTTCAGGACAAACCCGGACAACCCGGAGGAGAATGAGAACCCGGAGGACTACCTCTTCATCCCGGCGACGGTGGAGGACAACACGTTCCTGCTGGAGCACTCCCCGGGGTACCTGAGGATGCTGGCGAGCATGCCCGAGAATCTGCGGGCCGGGTACAGGTACGGGGACTGGAACGCGGTGTCCGGGTGCTACTTCCCCGAGTTTCGAAGGGACACCCACGTCATACCGGCGTTTCACATCCCCGAGCGGTGGACGAAATACAGGGCGATAGACTACGGCCTTGACATGCTTGCGTGCGTCTGGGCGGCGGTGGACCCGGAGGGAAGGGCGTACATATACAGGGAGTACTGCATGGAGGGACTTATTGTCAGCAGCGCAGCAAGGGCGATCCTGGAGCGGACGCTCCCAGGCGAGGACGTCCTGATAACCTTCGCTCCGCCTGACCTGTGGTCAAGGCAGAAGGACACAGGCATGACAATAGCGGAGCTTTTCAATGAAAACGGTGTCCCCCTTGAGCGGACGGACAACAGCCGCGTCCAGGGACACATGATGATAAAGGAGCTCCTCTCAGCAAGGGAGGACGGCAGACCGGGCCTTCTTATCTTCGACAGGTGCGGACATCTCATCGAGGACCTTCGTGACATACAGGCAGACGGGAAAAACCCGGACGACTGCGCAAGGGAGCCCCACGAGGTGACGCACTCCGTCGACGCACTGAGGTATTTCTGCGTATCCCGCAAAGCGCTGCCCTGCCCTGAGGAGCCGGAGCGGCAGGATGAGGACGGGGAGGATTACGAGGCGTACATGACAGGGGGCGAGCCCGGGGAGACGTATTTAAGGTAATGGGTGTTTTAAAAAATGCGCAGCTTAAGGTCAGCGCCGCTTTCCGCCGGAATGCGCTTTAAAGCATGAAAAGCATTTTGCACCGCCGCGCCTTAAAAGGCTTAAAGCCTGGCCACTGCTCCCGGAATTTAATATAAGGAAAATCTGATGAGTATGAGAGAGGAGGAAAAAATGGAGGCAATACTTATGATTTACGCCGCTCTTATGTGCGCTGCGCAGGCGGAGGTCGTCATCCTGGCGATGCTTGTCATAGCCTGGTTTGCCGGCAGCCGGTGCGGGAGGAAGACTACGGAGGAGACGACGGCAGAGGACGCCGACGTGGACAGAGCGTGGCGTGAGACATTAAGTCAGCTGCTTGACTACAGCGCCGATACGGCGCGGAAGGCAGCGCGGGAGGAGGAGTGATGATAAAGGACGAGACAGCCGAGGGGGTCTTTGACGGCAGGGCGTACCCCGACAGGCATATTGCCTGGGAGCTCTATGAGCGTGGCCGGAGCTTTAATGAGCAGCTGGGACTTTACGAGGCGGTGAAGACAAACGAGAACTTCTTCATAGGCAGACAGTGGGAGGGTGTGCGCTCCAACGGCCTTCCGACGCCGGTTTTCAACATTTTAAAACGCGATGTCTGCTTCGTGGTATCCACCATAACGACGGACAACCTGAAGGTACAGGCGACGCCTCTTGCCGCAACTGCCGATACCGGAAAGCTGGCGGAGCCGGCGCGTATCTTAAGCGAGGAGCTTGATGCAATATTCACCCGCAACGACATAACGGGCCTCACAAGGGAGCTTGCGAGGGACGCGGCTGTGCGGGGTGACGGATGCCTCTACAGCTGGTGGGACTGGGAGGAGGGGAGGATCAGGACGGAGGTCGTTGAGAACACGCGGGTGTATTTCGGAAACCCCAACAACCGCAGGGAGCAGGAGCAGCCGTACATAATCATAGAGAGCCACGACTCGGCGCGGCTTGTCCGGAGCGAGGCGCGGGAGAACGGCTGCGGCGGCTGGGAGTCCATAGTGCCCGACGGGGAGACGGCGGGGGACATGGACAGGCTTAAGCGAACCGAGGACAAGGTGACAAAGCTCCTTGTCATGTGGAGGGAGCCCTCCACAGGGGAGATCTGGGGGTATAAATGCACTAAGGACTGCGACGTGAAGGCGCCCTGGCCCATGGGGATAAGAAGATACCCAATAGTGTGGCTCAACTGGGACTATGTGGCGGACTCATACCACGGACAGGCGATGCTGACGGGCCTCATACCAAACCAGATATTCATAAACAAGCTTTGGGCAATGACAATGCTGAGCCTCATGACCAGCGCCTATCCTAAGGTTGTGTACGACAGAACGCGCATCCCCCGGTGGTCAAACCAGATAGGCCAGGCCATAGGGGTGTCCGGAGGGGACATGGCCAGCGTGGCCAGGACGATAGACCCTGCGCACATCTCCCCGCAGGTAACGCAGTTCATAGAGCTGGCGGTGGACCAGACGAACAGGAACCTTGGCGCAACAAGCGTTGCACTTGGCGACACAAGGCCCGACAACACGTCAGCCATAATAGCCCTGCAGCGGGCAGCGGCGACGCCAAACGAGATAACGAAGCGGAACCTTGCAAGGTGCATCGAGGATCAGGCCAGGATCTACATGGAGTTCATCGCCGGGTTCTACGGCGTGAGGAGGGTGGACATGGAACCGACGGAGAAGCTAAGGGAGGCGTACCTCTTCTCAGGGCTCAAAGTGCCCGAGGAGGTCCCGGCGCCCTTTGACTTCTCCGTATTCAGGGACCTGCCCATGGCGATGAAGCTTGAGGCCGGGGCCAGCTCTTACTACTCCGAGATAGCGTCCATCCAGACGCTTGACAACCTGCTCCGCGCCGGAAAGATTGACACGGTGCAGTACCTTGAGCGGATTCCGGACGGGTACATCCCTGACAGGAGGGGACTTGTGTCGGAGCTTCGCGCCATGGCGCATGGCGAAAAGGGCGAGGGGGGATGAGCTTGGCGACGGTTTCAGCGAACGTAAACGAGAGCGTATACAACATAAAGCGATGGCTTGGCGTGAACGAGGCGCCGGAGGGGGAGGCGTCGCTGAGATTCGGCGAGGCTTCCGTGTGCAGGAATTTCCGGGTGACATCGGGCGGCGCACTTCAAAAGCGCCCGGGCTCTAAGACAGTTGCCAAGCTTACAACGGCATATAACGTGCTTATAGATGATGAGCCAAGGACGCTCCTTAAGGAGTTTTGCGAGAGCGGCGCTGAATTTGCGATGGCTCCGCGCGTTAAGTCAGACAGCGCGGGAAACCCGGTGATGGACGGGGAGACGGTCACCGTCACGGCTGAAAACGCCTCGGAGTACGTCGGGTACTACTGCATGGATGACCAGGGCGCTGTCTGGAGGTTCCGGGGGTGTGAGGCCAGGGAGAGAACGGAGGTGCGCAGAAGTTCCGTATCCCTTGAGGGCCCGGCCTACACCGATGACCCCATCCGAGCATACTTTCTGCAGTGCGACGAGATAACCTGGGACGGGACCGACTGGACACTGACCAACCCCACCGTCACCTGGGGCCCCGCAGCCGGCAAGCTCACGCTCATGAGCAGCGAGACATTCCCCGTGGTCATATACGCAGCCGAGAGCGCACCGCCCGGTGTTGAGCAGCTTAAGGCGCTTGCCTCCCCGGACGAGTCCATGGAGGGCATAATCGGCTCCTTTGGCTATGACCCCGACGGGGAGAACTGGTGGAATGTCAACTCAGACCCGTGGTTTAAGCTCAGCCTGATCATGACTTCCCTGGAGGAGGCGCACTTTTACTGGCGCTTCTCCGAGACGTCCACCAGCGTCAACGAAGCTGGGACGGCGGTGCGTGGGCTGTGGTCAGGCTTTGTGGGCGGCAGGGAGGTCATCTGCGCCGCGTGCAACGGGCACCTTTGGGAGCTTAAGCTGACGAACGGGGAGTGGGAGAAGGTGTCCTGCGGACTTCTCGGCACGGACAACGATGTGTGCATGTTCGGGTTTGAGGAGAAGCTATATATACTCAACGGCGATGAGTATATGGTGTGGGACGGCGTGACGCTCATGCCCGTGGAGGGCTACAGGCCGATTGTGACAATATCCGTGCCGCCGGAGGGGGGCGGCACGGAGCTTGAGAGAGTAAATCTCTTAAGCGGGGCAAGGCGCTCCTGGTTTTCACCGGACGGGGAGTCTCTGACCTTTACTCTTCCTGAGGGCAATCTCTCCTCCCTCGACTATGTGAGGGACATTGCCTCCGGCGGCAAGCTGGAGGGCTGCACCGCCGACCTTGAGGAGGGGACGGTCACATTTGACGCGCCTCCTCAGAGGGGGACAAACACCCTTGAGATAGCCTGGAGCGTGGACACAAAGCAGCGTGAACAGGTCACATCCATGCGTTACGCCGAGCTATATAACGGCGCACAGGACACCAGGGTGTTTCTCTACGGCGACGGGTCAAACAGAACCATCTACTCCGGCCTTGACCACGACGGAAACGCCAGGGCTGACTACTTCCCGGAGCTCAACGAGGCGTCGGTGGGCGACGCCAACACGCCCATCACTGCCATGATAAGACACTACAACAGACTTCTTTGCTTCAAGCTGGACTCCGCCTGGTCCATGGGGTACGAGACGATAACTCTTCCGGACGGGCGCGTCACAGCGGGCTTTACGGTGACGCCGGTGAACAGGGACGTGGGCAACTGCGCCATGGGACAGGCGTGCCTTGTGGAGAACAGGCCCAGAACCATAGACGGGCGTAGCGTCATCGAGTGGAAGAGCGGGTCAAACGGGAACATAACGGGGGATCAGAGAAACGCCGAGCGGGTGTCACAGCGGGTGGAGAGGAGCATGAGAGACCTGGACCTTGAGTCCGCCAGAGCCTTTTATGACAAGCTTACCCACGAGTACTACGTCTACGGTACCACGGGCACGGCGCTGGTCAACAATGTGGAGGTGGACGCGTGGTACACCTACACCGCGTTCCCGGCAGTGTGCATGCTGGTGTACAAGGACGAGGTCTACTACGGCACCGCGGAGGGCACATTGGTGCACTTCTCAGACGACTGCCTCACGGACGACGGCAGGGCGGTGGAGGCGGTGTGGGAGTCGGGGGCGATGGACTTCGGAGCGGATTTCCGAAGGAAGAACTCCGCCATGCTGTGGGTGGGCATAAGGCCCGAGAGGGCGGGATACCTGGCAGTGACGGCCGAGACGGACAGGAGAAGCGACTTTGCCGAGTACAGCTTCACAGCGGACAACGCCGGAGCCGTGCCGGAGATGGAGCGGGTCAGGCTCAAGGCAAAGAAGTTCACATATTATAAGCTCCGGCTCGTGAGCGACAGAGCGGACACAGCCGCCACGGTCGTCTCAGCGGACATAAGGGTGCGGGGCACAGGCTTTGTAAGGTGAGGGGGAGCTCCCCTGATAACCGATTAAAAAAGCGAAAGGAGATAAGACGATGGAGGAGAAGCTAAAGGACATGCAGGAGGGACAGAAGGAGGGCCCTGGCGATGAAGGTGCGCTAAGGACAAAGGAGAGCCGGGATGGCAGGATGGGAGGCGATAATCCGGCGCAGGAGGGGGGCGGCGACAGGGCGGGGCAATCACCTAAAAAGGACCTTGCCGCAGCTTTAAAGCCCGCAGCTTTAAAGCCGGAGAGCGCTCTGACGCCCGGCGTCAGAGCGGGGGATGCGCTAAATCCCGGGCAGGAGGACTTTGCGGCGTTCATAAGGGCGTACCCTGACGTCATGGCATCGGACATACCAAGGGAGGTCTGGGACGCTGTGCGGGGCGGGGAGAGCCTCACCTCCGCCTACAGCCGCTTTGAGGCCCGCTCCCTTCGCGAGGAGAACAGGGGACTGCGCGAGCGCCTGGGAGCCCTTGAGCAGAGGGGGAGAAACAGGGAGAAGAGCGCCGGAAGCCAGAAAAGCGCGGGCAGGGCCACGGAGAGCCAGAGCTGGGAGAGCGCTTGGTACGGTGATGACTGAGGCTGAAAGAGGCGCTTTTAAGGCGGGGAAGGGACGTAAGGTAAACGGAAAAATGAAAGGGGACAGGTAAAATGGCAGAAATAAATCTCACAAGCAGATTTTCGGACAAGGTGGACGAGCGGTTCAGACAGCGCTCGCTCACGGACATGCACGCCGGGCACGCCTATGAGTTCTCGGGCGTGCGGTCGGTGAAGGTGTACAGCGTGGACAGCGTGCCGGTGGGGGACTACACGCGCACCGGCCAGAGCCGCTTCGGCACGGCAAATGAGCTGGGGGATACGGTGCAGGAGCTCACCATGGGACAGGACAAGGCCTTCACATTCACCATCGACCGCGGCAACGCCGCAGAGCAGCTTAACCTTAAGCACGCCGCCCGCAGACTGCGCACCAACTGGGACGAGGTGTGCACGCCGCTCATTGACAGGTATCGCTTCTCAAGGTGGATGAACGGAGCCGGGATGGGGAAGGTAAATTCCACGGCCCTCACCTCCTCCACCGTCATGGCGGCCATCTTCGACGCCGGCGCTGAGATGTCAAACAGTCTCGTGCCGGTGTCCGGCAGGACGCTCTTCATAAGACAGAGCCTCTTTACGAAGGTGAAGCTGTCTGACCAGATCATGGGCATAGAGAGACTGGGCCAGGGCGCTCTCTCAAACGGCATAGTGGGCGAGCTTGACGGGATGAAGGTTGTGCCTGTGCCGGACAGCTATTTCCCCGCCGGGGTGTGCTTCCTCATAAAGTACAGGAACGCCACGGTGGACCCCATGCGCCTTCAGACGTTCCGCGTGCACAAGGACCCGCCCGGCATAGACGGGGATCTGGCGGAGTGCCGGTTCTATTTTGACTCCTTCGTGCTTGGAAACAAGGTTAACGGGCTTTACGTGTACGCCCAGAGCGGCATGTGCCAGGCGCCCACGGTCGCAATATCCGACCACAGCGCCACGATAACAGGGGAAGCAGGGGAGACTGTAATCTACACCACCGACGGCACGGACCCCAAGACCTCAGGGACGGCGAAGACGTACACTGAGGCGGTGACCACCACAGCCGGCATGACCGTGCGGGCGTACGCCTCAAAGTCAGGGCTTGTCAATTCGCCCATTGCGGAGGCGGTGGACGAGTGATGGTGACAGCCGGGGACGTGTTCGACGCCGCAATGGCGCTCATGGACGAGCTAGACGCCTCCGGCTCCGCCAGGACCACTGACACCGCCGAGTACGAGAACAGGACGCCGGGGATCTTAAACGCCCTGGCGTCCGAGTACCTGATGCTGAGCGGCGCCGGGAGCCTTGTGACGGTGGAGTCGCTGGAGGACGTGGTTTTAAACGTGCCTGACACCTATAGCCTCGGGGTTTTAAATTACGGCCTTGCGGCAAATCTCCTCGTGGACGAAAACCCCGCCGCCGCCAGCTTCTATGAGCAGAGATATGAGCAGCTGCGGGACGCCTTTCTGGCAAGGGACGCATCGGAAGCTGAGAGCGTGGATATCTACGGCGGGATAGAGTACGGCTCATTTGGGAGGTGGTAGAAAAATGGCCGCATGGATGAAACAGGGGGACGCGTACTTTCTGCCTGTGAGGGTCACGCTGGGCAGCGGGGCGCTCACAATAGGGGATGTGACGGCGGCTGAGTTCATGGTGGGAGATGTGCGAAGGATGTACCCCGGGGAGGTTAGGTATGACGGCGACGACGGGTGCTTCTATGTGCCGCTCACCCAGGAGGAGACGTTTAAATTCCCCGCAAACGGCGTCGTGTCCGTTGACGTGCGGGTTAAATTCAACGGCGGCAATGTGGCGGGGGCGAGAAGAATAGCCTACATAAATGTGGTGGACGCCGTGAGCGAGGAGGTGCTCTAGTATGGAGACGGTGCTTACGTCACCTGAGGAGCTTAATGTGTCCGTCGGGGCGCTTAATCTTGTGCAGGGACCGCAGGGGGAGAAGGGTGAGAAGGGAGAGAAGGGCGACGACGGAGCGCCCGGCCTTGACGCCACAATAAACGGCCTTAACGCCATCACCCTTGCTGCCGGGGAGATGATCACATTAAGTGAGGCCGGCTCTGTCTTCACAATCTCCGCCGACGGCATACCCTCCGCTGAGAAGGGCGCTGCATGCGGCGTCGCCACCCTGGACGCGGACGGGAAGGTGCCGCTGTCACAGCTTCCGGAGAGCATCTCGGACGTGGGCGGGGATGTGACGGTAGCGAAGATAGAGTACGGCTCCTACGTCGGCACAAACGTGTACGGCAGCAGCAACCCCAATGTGCTGACGTTCGGATTCCCGCCGAAGATAGTGGCGATCTTCAATCAGAGGCACTCCACATACTACCCCCACCTTCTGGCGGTGCGGGGGGCGACGCAGATATATACGTCCTCCGCCGCCGCGTCAAACGGCGACTACTACGTGAATGCAACCTGGGAGGGGAACACCTTCAGCTTCTACTCGGGCAGCGCCGAGGGACAGTATAACTACTCAGGACGGGGCAGGTACTACTATGTGGGGATAGGATGAGGGGAGAAGTGAGATGATAATAAGACTTGAACCGTTCAAAAACGGTGCGCACGCAAACCAGAGCACCACACCGCCCGAAATCCCGGAGGGCTGGGTGAAGGTCCCGGAGAGCGTAAAAATACCGGATTCCTTCCCGTACGTAGACGTGGTGCTGGATGAAAGCGGAGCGGTGGCTGAACTTGTGCCGGGAAATGCAATGGACATTGCGGTAAAGCCGGCGCAGGAGGACAAAGGGCAGGTGCCGGCGGAGTGATCAGCGGCAGACGATGAAAGGAAAGGCGTGCGGTTTCTTCAGGCGTCTGAGATTTAAGGTGAGGGGGAGATAAAGTGAACGATGAATTTGTCACGCTCAGGGAGCATGAGGAGTTTGTCAGGCGTATGGACGAGGCTAACAGCAGACAGAGCAGACGTATCTCGATTATAGAGGAGAATGTCAGGGAGATCACTGCGCTCACCGCGTCGGTGCAGAAGCTGGCGGTGAGCATGGAGAACATGGCCAGGGAGCAGGAGAGACAGGGGAAGAAGCTGGAGACGCTGGAGGGCCGGGACGGGGAGATGTGGCGGAAGGTCGTCGGGTATGTGGTGACGGCTGTTGCGGGAATTCTCCTGGGCTTTGTGTTTACCCGGCTTGGCATGTAAATTTCAGGGGGAGTGAAAGATGGCGATAAAGACGGGGAAGGAGCTTGCATCGGCTGCGCTTGATGCGGCGATAAACCACAGGACGCTCTATGTCTCGGGCTGCTTCGGAGCGCCCATGACTGAGAAGAACAGGGAGAGATACATGAAAAACAACGCCTACAACAGAAGACCTGAGAGGACGAAGATGATCAGGGAGTCGTCTGAGGACACCTTCGGGTTTGACTGCGTGTGCCTCATAAAGGGGCTGCTGTGGGGGTGGTGCGGGGACACCAAAGCAAACTACGGAGGCGCAGTGTACTGCTCAAACGACGTCCCGGACATCGGCGCCAACACCATGATCACCAGGTGCTCGGATGTCTCCACGGACTTCTCGGAGGTGGAGACAGGGGAAGTGGTGTGGATGGACGGACATATCGGTGTTTACATAGGCGACGGGCTGGCGGTGGAGTGTACGCCGAGGTGGAAAAACTGCGTGCAGGTGACGGCGTGCAACTGCGCTAAAAGCGGGTACAACCGCAGAAACTGGGTAAAACACGGAAAGCTCCCGTATGTGGAGTATGGGGATAAGGAGGCAAGAGAGACAGAGGAACCTGCAGAGCACACTGTGGTTAAGGGTGAGACGCTCTCGGGGATAGCCCGCAGGTACGGCACAACCGTTGCGCACCTTGCGGAGCTTAACGGCATAGAGAATGTAAATCTCATATTCACGGGACAGATCTTAAAGCTTCGGGAGGGGGAATAAAAATGAGAGTGCTCATAAGAAAGCTTGCCAGCAGGAAGTTTTTAGCGGCTGTGGCCGGGTTTGTCGCGGGACTTGCCATGGTGTTCGGACTTGACGAGGGGATAATGACGACAGTGACAGGCGCAGTCACCGCCCTGGCGTCGGCCGTCACCTACATAGTGACCGAGGGAGGGGTGGATGCGGCGGCTGCGGGCAGCACCGCTGCGGGCAGCGCCGCTTCGGGCAGCACAGCTTTGGACGCTGCCGTTTCAGGCGCTGCCTCACCGGGCGCTGTCTCTTCGGATGGGGACGACCGGGAGGCACAGTGAAGGTGAGCGCCGACCTTGAAAGCTCCCCGCCGGCGGGAAAAGGGGCTACAGCCGGCGGGCAAGGCGATAAAATGCGGCTCCGGGTAAAGGACAAGGCGCAGATTAAGGGAGGTGCCGGAAGTGGCAGTTTCAGTATATGACAGGACCTTTCTGAGCGATGAACAGCAAAAGAAGCTTGCGGAGCTTACAAAGGAGTGGAACAGGGCCAACGCCTCAGGGGACGAGGCCGGGATGAGGGCGGCGCACCAGGCTGCCGAGGACGTAAGGTCTGCCGCCGGATACTCCGGAGGCACCCAGGGCACGGACTACACAAAGCTGTCTGCCCTGGAGGGCGGCTACAGCGCAGCGCAGCTGCCTTCATACAAGGCGCAGACTGAGGCGGTGAACGACGTCTATGACGCGTATGACCAGCTTCAGCTTGCGCAGCTTAAGTCGGCGTACGAGAAGAGCGCGGCGGAGCTTGACGCCAGAAGGGCGAAGATACCGGATACCTACAACCAGCAGCGAAACAGCGCCTCTGCCCAGAGCGAGATAGCAAAGAGCGCCTGGGGGGAGTACGCTGCGGGGAGCGGGCTTAACTCGGGCGCGTCCGGACAGGCGGAGCTCAGCCGGAGAAACGCGCTGCAAGGGGAGCTTGCGGCGCTGGACCGGTCGGAGGCGGAGGCCATATCCGAAGCGGAGCTTGCCGCCGCCGAGCTCATGACAGACTACCAGAACAAGGTGGCGGAGGCCATAGCCAAGGGTGAATATGAACGCGCCCAGGCGCTGCTTGAGGAGTACAGAGCCCAGGAGAGCTCAAGCGCGTCCACGGCCAGGGAACAGGCGGACGAAAATTACAGGGCCTGGGCCGCCAGACGGTCAGCAGAGGACGAGGCCTACGACAGGGCGAGGGACGAGGAGCAGACAGCGTATGACAGGGAGCTTGAAGCGCAGAAGCTTCAGTACCAGCGGGAGCAGGACGCACTTGAAGCGGAGAGATACGACGATGAGCGCGCATACCAGCGTGAGCAGGACGCGCTTGAGAGAGCCAGGGCGGAAGCAAGCCTTGCATACAGCAGCGGACAGGCTCAGGCATCGGCTGACCTTAGCGCCGCTGAGAACCGGGCTAAGACGCTTGCAAAGTACGGTGACTTCTCAGGCTACTCAAGCCTGGGGTACAGCGACGAGGAGATAGCAAATATGCGGGCCATATGGGAGGCGCAGAACCCGGAGCTTGTGATGAAAGGCGCTCTTGATGATGTGCTTAAAAGATACCCCGACGGCGTCGTGACGGATACCTCGGAGTGGCTTGCGCTGAGGGATCAGTACGGGGAGGAGGAGCTTGCAAAGGCCGGCATATCCCTGGACCCCGAGTCGTACATGGAGCAGACCGAGGGGGTTCCAAAGACGTTTGAGGAATTCGTGAGGGCCACAGGGCGCGGGGATATAATGACGTGGGATGAGTTCAGAAAGACGGAGAAGGGATACACCGACATGCGCGACTATGAAAAATACCTGGCGCGGATGTACAGCATATACGGCAGCGAAGCGGCCAAGGGCGGATAAGCGGTCTTAAGAGCGAAAAAGAGTGCGCGGGAATCAAAAAAACTGATTTCCGCGCACTTTGACGATTTAAGATACCTATTGCTCATCGCCTCTGCTGCCCTCAGGGCCGCGCAAAACCGGCCCATCAGGCGTCGAGCGCCGGGAGAGGAGCCAGCGCTCAAGGTCGTCTGCTGTGAGCACTATCCCGTGGCCCCTCCCGCCCCGGCACCACAGCTCAAGGCCGAGCGCCGTCACACGGCCCAGCAGCTTTCTGTGCTGCTGACAGACTATATCCCCGTCAACGATCCGCGCCCGCTCCATCCTCCTTGCCGTGCGGCTCAAGGACATGCTGCCGCCGCATTTGTCAGATCTCTCCACGCTACACCTCCGCTCCATTGTGCATCGGCTGACAGCCGAGAGCTTCAAATTTCTCCCGCACCGAGAGACGGTCCCACTCCGCCTCAAGACAGTCTGTACACAGAAAGCCTGTGCCTGTGTAGCCGTACAGCTCATCTTCGTAAATATCCCCCTGGCACCGTGCGCAGCGCTCCACAATCACGGGCTCCTCCGGCTCCACCGGCATCTCAGGCTCCATCATCTTCACACTCCCACGGCATGCACACCGGCACCTCGTCGCACTCCGGCACCTCCTGCGGTATGGGCTCCGGCCTTCTTCCCCTTAGGCGGCTGTACACTGTGCACCGCTCCCCCGCGGGACATATGAGGCTCCTGGCGTGACCGGTGATCAGAAGATAGTCGCACGTCCCCACCGTGCCGGTCACAGGGCCAAAGTACCGGCAGCTCCAGCACTTCTTACGACGCCTCATGCTCCCCTCCCAGATAGTCAATCCACCGCTTCATACAAAATCCTCCTAACAATCTGCATGATTTTACTTGCACTTTGTTCGGCCATGTGGTAAAGTATACTCAACGCAGGGTCTGAACACCTCCCCTCACCTGAACCGTGCACGATGTTCGGTATGGTGATAGTATACCATGCTTTTTGGTAGTAGTCAAGGGGAAACCGTGCAAAAAAGACGGATTTGTCAATCCGCCGGAAAAGGAGGTTTTTTTTTGTCGGAGATGCACATAACCCGCCGGAGGATCAGGGATCTGGCGGACAGGCGGGGGATAAAGTATGCGGTCATCTGTGAGGACATGCAGGTGAGCCGGAACTATCTTATGGACAAAAAGCAGATAGCCTCCCCGATTCCCCGGAAGCGGCTGGAGGCAGCGGCAAAGCGGCTTGGGACGACGGTCGCGTATCTGGGCGGAGAGACGGATGACCCGCGGCCGATGCCCACAGATTCTGATCCTGGCGGGGCTGTCAGGGAGGATGTACTTGAGATAAGCGCACAGCTTAACGCGGCAGGGCACGACGAGTGGATAAATTACGGGCGTTTCCTGGCCGGGCAGGAGGAGTACAGGCGGCCGGTCGGGGTGCGGAAGATGACGGTGAGGCATTATCTTGTGCCGGCAGCGGCTGGGTACGCATCACCACAGTTCGGAGAGGACTATGAGATGCTGGAGCTTGCGGATGTCCCGGCGGGTGCGGACTACTGCATCACCGTATCCGGCGACTCGATGGAGCCATACATCAAGGACGGGAGCCTTGTATTTGTGAAGCGCAACGCGGATCTCCAGGAATTTGACACGGGTGTTTTCTATCTTGACGGGGATGTGCTGGTCAAGCAGATTGTCATGGACTCCTTCCGGAATACCTATCTTCTGTCGGCAAACCCCAGGCGGGAGGATGCAAACCGCATCATCATGCACGACTCTGACTCCACGCTCCTGTGCTACGGGAAGGTGCTCATTGGCCGCCTTCCGAGGCCGGCATATTACCGGTAATAAACTATACTATACTATACTATACTATACTGACTATACTGAGAGGGAAATATGAACGCAAAAGAGATAAGTGAGCTCCGCCGTCGCTGGACAGCGGAGAAGAACAGCGTAAACCACATCTACGGCTGCTTTGTGAATGGAAATCACGAGATAGTATCAGACCTGGACGAGGCGGTGAGCCTCATGTCCCAGGACGAGGCGGAGAAGTACCTGGCGCTTTTCAAGAAGACGCTGTCCGGAACCCAGGGGAAGAACCTCATTGACATAGTGTTCGCCACCGAGCAGGTGGTGAGCGGGGAGGAGCACAGGCTGCTCATGGCATTAAGGGATTCGGAGCTTAAGGACAACGAATTAAGGCAGGAGTTTTACCGGAAGGTTATAGGGAGTCTGGAGCTTGAGGGGAACTATCTGCTGCTCCTGGCCCAGGACGCCTACGACGTGCCGAGAAAAGGCAAGGACGGGGCCGGCGCCGACTCAGAGGAGGTATTCAGGTATTTTATCTGCTCTCTCTGCCCTGTCAAGGAGCTGCCCTCGCAGCTGGGGTACTTCCCGGGGGACAATGAGTTTCATTACACCGTTCAGGAGATAGTCTCAGCGCCTGAGGCGGGATTCATGTTCCCGGCCTTTGACGACAGGGCGGCAAATATCTATAACGCGCTCTACTACACAAGAAAGCCCGACGAGCCCCACTGCGAGCTCATCTCCGCCGTTTTCGGCACTGAGCCGCCGATGACGGCAGCGGAGCAGCGGGAGGCCTTCGAGGGCGCTCTGTCCGAGGCGCTGGGGGACTCGTGCAGCCTTGAGGTGGTGAGGTCGGTGTGCGACGGCCTTGACGCGATGCTCAAGGAGCACAAGGAGAGCAGGGATCCGGAGCCGCTGACGGTAACGGCAAAGGACGTGGGCCTCATGCTCAGAGACTGCGGCGTGGAGCAGGAGAGGGAGTCGGCCTTTCTGGAGCTGTGCGCACAGAGCTTCGGGGAGGGCGCTGCGTTAAAGCCTGAGAACCTTGTGGACACAAAGCGCTTTGAGGTGAAGACGGAGAACGCCTCGGTAGTTCTTGCGTCGGACAGCCGGTTTCTCGTGGAGACGAGGGTCATTGACGGCAGACGCTATCTGCTGATCCCGGCTGAGGAGAGCGTGGAGGTAAACGGCCTTGCCGTGCACATCGCCGGAGAGGAAGCTTAAGGAAATTTAAAGCTTAAAAATGTCCATGCAGCATGCAGCGCAGAAAATCAGGCATGAATGCATGGGCATTTTTTTGCACCCCTGCCTACTGCCGCACCTTTCCCCCGAATTTTCCTAAACGTACACTAGATTCAACAATTATATTTTTTTCTGCAAGTTTATTTATTTAGACTTGACTTTTCGCCCGACAATCTGCTATATTTTTAATGGAGCGAGCTGCATGGCCTTTTGATCAGCGTCGCTGTACATCACACTTATTTTTTATAGAACAGGAGAGCGGAATATATGAAGCGTATCAAGGCGGCATGTGTCTGTCAGACCCTTCACTTCATGCTGAAGGATGGCGCAGAGCACGATTGGGCAGTGAGTCAGGTAAAACTGGATGTGGAGCGTTACAAGCAGGGTCTCGAGAGAAATCATACGCAGCACAGGATCGTGGAGGAGAATGTCCAGCCCGATGGTTCTATCATGGTCAAGGTCATAAAGCAGTATAACTCAGTTCCGGTTGGAGACTATCTGGACTGATCCCCGACTGATGGTGGAATACCCCTGAAAGAAAAAAAGCGGCACGCTGTAAGGAAGGTGGCTTCCGTGCAGCGTGCCTGTTTTCTGCGGCCCCCCGCCAGGAGCATTTCTCAAAGCGGTAGGCTCACCCGTGCAGGTACCTTGCGTTGTACTCCATGTTGATCTCCGCTATCTCCTTCTCGCCGTCAATGTACGGCTGGTACATGCTAGACACGCTCCCTCCGCCAAGGCAGCAGGAGGAGCAGTTTTCGCATCCGCCCCCTCCGCAGTCAAGAGAACGGCGGATGATCTGCTCCCGTTCCTCCCTTGTCGTATCCTTTATAAGCAGACTTTTCATGGGATCATCGCCCCCCTTATTTAGTAAGATCCTTTATTACCTCTCCTGCCAGGATAAGTCCCGCAACAGAGGGGACGAACGCCGTACTCCCTGGGATATCCCGCCTGTCGGTACATCTGCGCACTGTCCCGGGAGGACAGATGCACCCTGCCCGGCAGCTTATGCTCATGTCCTCCAAAGGCCTTATCGGCTCCTCGGTTGAGTACACCACCTTGAGCTCCCGGATGCCCCGCTTTCTGCACTCCCGCCGCATGACCCTTGCCAGCGGGCACACGGACGTATCGTAGATGTCGGCCACCTCAAATTTAGTGGGGTCCAGCTTGTTCCCGGCGCCCATGCAGCTTATGACAGGGACGGAGCACCTCTGCGCCTGTGTGACGATCTCAAGCTTCGCCGTGAGGGTGTCCACAGCGTCTATGACGTATGAGTACATGGAGAAGTCAAATTCGCCGGCTGTCTTGGGGAGATAGAAGCACTTTCTGACCTCCACCTGCGCCTCGGGGTTTATATCCAGGATCCTGTCACGCATGACGTCGGCCTTGTACATCCCCACAGTCTTTCTTGTGGCGATTATCTGACGGTTGAGATTCGTAAGGCAGATCCTGTCGTCGTCCACCAGCACGAAGGAGCCCACGCCGCTGCGCACAAGCGGCTCCGCGGCATAGC
>CAYPMJ010000009.1:0-30439 GCA_964411785.1 uncultured Oscillospiraceae bacterium | reverse complement strand
GAAAGTCAATGGATAACGGTGCAAGTAGCTACCGCCGTTTCCTTGATGGTGATGATAAAGGGCTAACTGAAATCGTTGAAGATTATAAAGATGGTCTTACTCTTTATTTAAACGGTTATGTGGGTAATATCTTCATTGCCGAGGAATTGACGGAGGATACTTTCTTTCGGCTTATAACAGGAAAGCCGAGATATTCGGGTAAAAGCACATTCAAGTCCTGGTTATATGCAATCGGGCGAAATGTAGCGGTTGATTTTATAAGACACAATTCCAGGCTGCTCCATACTCCTGTCGAAGATATGGAGAACTATTTGAGCGAAGAACAGAGCCTTGAGCAATCCTACATAAAGGAAGAGAGAAAAATAATAGTCCATAAGGCGCTTTCTGAACTTGCAACCGATTACAGAGCGATCCTCTGGCTTGTATTCTTTGAAGGATTTTCCAGCAAGGAAGCGGCAGCCGCTTTGAAAAAGAGTGACCGTCAAATCAAAAATCTCCTTTACCGAGCGAAGCAGTCCTTGAAATCAAAACTTGAAAAGGAGGGGTTTGTTTATGAAGAGTTGTGATGAAATGGTAAATAGTCTGCTTGAACGGAGAGTTCAGTATGTTGCTGAACAAAAAAGAAAGCGAAAGATTATTACTCGTCTGGCTTCTTCGATATGTTGCTTATGTCTGATTGCCTTGATGGGATTCGGAGTTTGGAAATTGAGCATAACGGAGCATTCGGGAACCAGTGATGAGGATGCTTCAGGCGGTACAGGCTCTCCTTCGCCTTCATCAGATAAAACGGACGGCGAAAGCCTTGATTCTTCAACACAACCCGAGTACGCGGTTTATACCGACTCTGTTAAATTACCTGAAAACGCTTCGAATGGGATGCCGGATATGATTGGCTCCCTTGTGTACAAAGGAAAAGTTTACACGCAGTCGACATTGTATACCAACGATTCAGAGATTGCAGAACGGCTGGTCGGTGAATACATCGGAGAAGCAAAGGGTACGTTGGATGACTGGTCATCGCAGGAGGAGTGGGCGACAGAATTTGCTTCTACCTATTCCGGTTCTGTATATACGGTCAATGGATACAGTGAAGATTTTCGCCTTTGTATCTATGTAAATTCTGGTGATGAACAATGGTTACAATTTTTAGACAATTACGATGGGATAGGGCTAAATACTGGAGCTGATCTCTTTGAAGATCGACTCCATATTACAGGTAATGTGGAAAGTGTAACCTATTTAACGCATTATGACTGGAATGAAGCTAATACATCCAATTATCGTGATTTAACCGGTGTTACTGAAGAACAATTCGAAGATTTTCTGGCTCAGCTCTGCACGTCCCCATTTGAACGCATTGAGTATTCCAGCAATCCAGATTTTTATGATGCGGAAATACAAGGTCATCTGTATCTGAATATGAAAGATGGCACTCTGGTTGAACTGCGGATGATTGAAGGCGGCTATGTCGGATGCCAGGACCTTCGCAGGGTTTTTGTCAGAATGCCAGGCGAATTATTTGATATGGTTATGGCTGCTTGCCAGTGATTCTCTGTGGTTTTCTGCAGTACTTTTGAAAAATCATCATATATGTAAAGCCCGGTCAGACACACTGCTGTGCTGACCGGGCTTTAGTTTTCATGTCACTCCATTAATCTGATATTTTTATCAGGGCTAGGGAAGCTTCACCAGTCCTGCAGACTTTAAACTGTTATCTTAGCTCCTCCTGCGACCGCGCTTTAAGATGGTGTTTTATCCCAGACCCCGATGCCAGGCGATCCCGTGAGCGGGAAGCCATCAGCAGGCGGCACATCAATTTTCTGGCGCTCCTTAGCTAATGGGACAGGCCTCAGATCTTAAGATCCTGTCAGCCTTGAGGACGGCCATAACGGTTTTGGCGTCCTCAAGCTCACCGCGCATGGCCATAGCCACAAGCTCAGACAGAGGGAAATACTCAACCGAGAGGAACTCCCCCGGATCAAGGTGAGCGTCACCATGTCTCAGATCCCTTGCCAAATACGTGTAGAGTATCTCATGGCAGTAGCCCGGTGACGGAAAAAGACGCCCCAGCGAGGTGAAGCTTGCGGCCTCAAAACCGGTCTCCTCTGAGAGCTCACGCCTTGCACAGCTCAGCGGGTCCTCACCCGGCTCCAGCTTACCGGCTGGAATTTCGAGCACCTCACGACCGAATGGATAGCGGAACTGACGAACCATAGGTACAGTCCCGTCCTCCAGCAGCGCCAGAACACCCACTCCCCCTGAGTGCTCCACAACCTCTCTGAAGGAGGTCCTCCCATTCTGAAGCTCCACCTTGTCGCGGTGGACAGACATAATCACACCGCGAAAGATCTCATCGCTTGAAAGTGTCTTTTCGAAAAACGCCATACAAACGCACCTCTCCTCTGTCTCACCGACAGTCAGATAGCAAGGAAGAACTTGACAACAAACAAAGCCGAGATGACATATGTCAATACAGACACATCCTTGGCCTTGCCGGTGAACACCTTGATAACGGTGTACGTAATAAGACCAAGTCCGATGCCATGGCCAATTGAGCCCGAGATTGGCATCGCAAGAAGCATGATGAATACAGGGGCGGAGGTGCAGATGTCGCTGAGATCCAGGTTCTTAAGCCCGCTCAGCATCAGTATGCCGACATAGATAAGAGCGGCCGAGGTGGCGGCGGGCGGAATGATGGCGGCAATGGGCGAGATGAACATACAGGCAAGGAAGATAATGCCGGTAGTCAGCGCCGTAAGACCGGTGCGCCCGCCGGCCTCCACGCCTGAGGCGGACTCCACAAAGGTGGTGACGGTGGAAGTGCCGGTGCATGCGCCCACAACAGTACCAACCGCGTCGGAGAGCAGTGTCTCACGCATCTTGGGCATCTGACCATTCTCGTCGACCATCCCGGCGCGGTTTGCCGTGGCAATAACCGTTCCGATTGTGTCGAACATATCTATAATGCAGAATGTGATGACGAGAATTATGACCGTGGACCAACCTAATGAAATAAGTGTGGCGAAATCAAATTTAAAGAGAGTGGTCTTGGCCATGTCGCTGAACGGAGGAAGCCAGTTGGCGGTGGAGAGGGATGCAAACGGGTTTGTATCCAGGAAAATCGCCTCGCCGGCCCAGTAGATCACAGATGCGCCCAGCATACCAAACAGCACAGAGCCCTTGACCTTATGCTGGTCGAGTATGATAATGGCAAAAAGACCCACGAACATTGTAATCACGGTGAGGACCATCTGCGGCCAGTAGTCGCCGAGGGCCTCCTTTGCGGAGCTTGCAGCTAGAGCGCCGAAGAAGTCCTTCATCACATAATTTTCAGAAGACGCGCCCACACCGGCGTTGGAGCCAAAACCGATATTCATGAGCATAAGACCAATAGCCGGTCCGATGCCAAGACGCACACCAACAGGTATGGCCGAAACAATCTTCTCACGCACGTTGAAGACGGAGAGCGCGATGAAAACTATCCCCTCAATAAGGATGATGCACAGCCCCGCCTGGAGACCGACAAGGTATGTACAGCCGGCAGCGCCGGCGATCTGACCGATGACAACCGCGAAATACGCGTTCAGTCCCATGCCCGGAGCCAGAGCGAACGGCTTGTTGGCCAGGAAGGCCATGCAGAACATTGCGATAGCGGAGGCGAGGCACGTAGCCATGAAAACACCGTTCCAGGCCGCGGAAGCATCCTCACCGAAGCTCCCGTAAGCCCCCTGCCCGAAGCCCACTATCAGATTCGGGTTCAGAGCGATGATGTAAGCCATCGTCATGAACGTTGTGAGCCCTGCGACGATCTCTGTCCGGACATTCGTGCCATTTTCCTTGAGCTTAAAGAGTTTCTCCATAAAGCATCCTCCAAATATGTATTTTCCCGGCAGAGAGGGAAAAGGCGAAACCCGGACTTTCTCTCACCCTCCGCCGAAAAGCTTTGGACAAGAGGAGTCTACCACAATGCGCGGCAAAATGCTACTATTTTTTTGCTTTTCTGTAAATTTTTTGCTTACACGCCCTCACCCTATGCTCTGAAATACCTTAAGTATGATATTTAAAAAACGACAAACCATGAAAAATATTATTTTGAATTTGACAAGATTCTCAAGTGGATGTATAATAGAGCATCAGCATTACTGTTAGGAGATGGCCCTTAAATGACGTATGAAATAACTGTGGCAGGCTTAAAAAGGCAGCTCCCTCTCTGCCCGATAAGCGACAAGCTGTGCATAGCAGCTTTTGTCATCTTCGGTGATGTGGAGCTTACCTGCGCGGCTGCTGCCGAGCTTCTGAAGCGCGTGCCCCCGTTTGACTACATGGTCGCGCCGGAGGCCAAAGCCATCCCGCTCATACACGAGATGGCCAGGCAGAGCGGAAGAAATGAGTACTTCCTCGCCCGCAAGTCACCGAAGCTCTACATGGACGGCGTGTTTGAAGCGGAGGACCGCTCCATCACAACCCGCGGAACGCAGAAGCTCTACATGGACGGGGCTGACGCGCGGAAGCTTGGCGGCAAAAGGATTCTTATCCTTGACGACGTGATATCTACCGGCGGGTCCCTCGCGGCTGTTGAGAGTCTCGTACGTCAGGCGGACGGACAGATAGCTGGACGCGCGGCAATTTTAGCCGAGGGCGACGCCGCGAAGCGGACGGATATTGTATATCTGGAGAAGCTCCCGCTTTTCAACGCCAACGGAAGTCCGATTCAGTAAAAATTTTCTCTTGACAGATGCCGCCACATAGATTATAATAAGCATCGTAAACCGATGATTCAG
The DNA here is from genome assembly GCA_964411785.1 of uncultured Oscillospiraceae bacterium. Lineage (GTDB taxonomy): Bacteria > Bacillota > Clostridia > Oscillospirales > Oscillospiraceae > RUG626. The sequence continues at coordinate 25,658 of CAYPMJ010000009.1, read as the reverse complement.
AGAAGTAGACGGGATAACGTCACCTCCAGAGAGCCGCGGAAGGTGTGAGCGCGGCGGGACGGCCTGTTGAATGGACTGATGAGGGTGCGCCGAAAGTGAAAGCGAGTAGGACGCAACGGCTTCCCCCGTTACAGGGAAGGTATGTGATTGCATACCGCTGAGTGGGCGAGTTATCGTCAATTTGGGTGGCACCGCAGAAGTTTTTTAAAGCTTTTGTCCCGAAAAATTATTTTTCGGAGCAAGGGCTTTTTTGTTTGCCTGGCCCTGCTCCGTCTATGGAAGGAGAATTATCATGTCAGACAAGAACATCCCCTACAAAATCTACCTCAGCGAAAAGGAGCTTCCGACAAACTGGTACAACGTGCGGGCAGATATGAAAACCAAGCCGGCCCCGCTGCTGAATCCAGGCACCCTTCAGCCCATGGGGTATGAGGATCTGCGTCCCGTGTTCTGCGATGAGCTCATCCGTCAGGAGCTTGACAACGACACACGCCTCATCCCGATTCCGGACAGAGTTCTCGATTTCTACAGAATGTACCGCCCGTCCCCACTTGTACGCGCCTACTGCCTTGAAGAAAAGCTTAAGACTCCGGCTCACATCTACTACAAATTTGAGGGCAACAACACCTCCGGCAGCCACAAGCTCAACTCCGCCATAGCTCAGGCATACTACGCCAAGATTCAGGGGCTCAAAGGCGTCACAACTGAGACAGGCGCCGGTCAATGGGGCACGGCGCTCTCCATGGCATGTGCGTATCTTGAGCTGGGATGCAAGGTGTACATGGTAAAGGTGAGCTATGAACAGAAACCCTTCCGCCGCGAGGTCATGCGCACCTATGGCGCAGAGGTGACGCCGTCTCCCTCAACCACTACAGAAGTGGGACGGAGAATACTTGCAGAGCACCCGGATACCACAGGTTCCCTTGGCTGCGCTATATCCGAGGCAGTTGAGGCTGAGATGAAAAACCCCGGCTACCGCTATGTGCTGGGTTCGGTGCTGAATCAGGTGGTGCTCCATCAGTCCATCATCGGCCTTGAGACAAAGATCGCCCTGGAAAAGTACGATATTAAACCTGATATAATCATAGGCTGCGCCGGCGGAGGCTCAAACCTAGGCGGCCTCATCTCCCCGTTCATGGGCGATAAAATCCAGGGCAAGGATGACCTGCGTATTATAGCCGTGGAGCCGGCCTCCTGCCCGAGCTTCACAAGAGGAAGGTTTGCCTATGACTTTTGCGACACCGGCAAGGTCTGCCCGCTTGCAAAGATGTACACACTAGGTTCCGGCTTCATCCCCTCCCCCAATCACGCCGGTGGACTGAGATATCACGGCATGAGTCCCATACTCTCGCAGCTGTACCACGACGGCTACATGGAGGCAGTGGCAGTAAAGCAGAGCGATGTCTTTGAGGCGGCGGAGCAGTTTGCCCGCGTAGAGGGTATCCTCCCGGCGCCTGAGTACAGCCACGCCAACCGTGTGGCTATTGACGAGGCCATAAGGTGCCGTGAGACCGGGGAGGCAAAAAATATCGTCTTCGGCCTCACCGGAACAGGATACTTCGACATGGTCGGGTATCAGAAATTCAACGATGGTGAGATGACCGACTACATCCCCACCGACGAGGATCTGGCAGCGGGATTTAACGGTCTGCCAAAGCAGCCCGAATAAGCCTTCGTTAATTAAGATGAGATAAGGTTCCCTGCCGACCTTCACGCCGGCCGGCGCACCTTAAAAAGCGTCCTGACACGTTGAATGTCAGGACGCTTTTAAATTGAGATGCTGCATCAATAGTTTGCTGCGCGTATTTCAAAATAACTTTGAGGATGCTGACATACGGGACATACAGCCGGCGCATTCTGACCTATCACGATATGGCCGCAGTTGGAGCATATCCACACGGTATCCCCTTCTCTTGAGAATACGAGCCCCTGCTCAATATTTGTGATAAGCTTTCTGTACCGCTCCTCATGATGCCGCTCTATCTCCCCAACCATCCGGAACTTTGCGGCTATCTCCTTAAATCCCTCCTCATCTGCCTCCCTGGCAAATCTGCTGTACATATCTGTCCACTCATAGTTCTCCCCATCGGCTGCATCGTGCAGATTCTGGAGAGTCTCAGGGAGCACACCCTCATGCAGATACTTAAACCATATTTTTGCGTGTTCCTTCTCGTTCAGAGCTGTCTCGGTAAAGAGATCACCAATCTGAACATAGCCGTCCTTTTTGGCCTTGGAGGCGTAATAGAGATATTTAGTGTGCGCCTGGCTCTCTCCGGAATATGCTGTCCTCAGATTTTCCTCGGTTTTAGTGCCCTTGAGCTTAGAGTAATCCATGTTCCATATCCTCCACATTTAAAGCTTCATCTATTATCTGTCAGCCGTTCAATTTATATACATGCTCCTCAGAAGAGATATTTCCCTTCCATACCCGTCAAGGTCATTTGGCGTCTCAAGATAAAAAGGGAGCATACGCAAAGCTGGATGATTTATTATACGCCTGAACGCCTCAATTCCCAGACTTCCCCCACCTATGACCTCATGCCGGTCCTTGTGACTTGAAAACGGATTCTTGCTGTCGTTCAGGTGAACGGCGCGGAGCCGCTCAAGACCGATCCTTTTGTCAAACTCGGTCATTACTCCGTCAAGATCGCCCACAATATCATAGCCGCCATCGTACACGTGGCAGGTGTCAAGACATACGCCAAGCTTATCTCTGCACTCCACCCTGTCTATTATATCGCGAAGCTCCTCAAAACGCGACCCTATCTCCGTTCCCTTGCCAGCCATTGTCTCAAGAAGCACAGTTGTACCAAGCTGCGGGCTGAGGACAAGGTTTAGCGTCTCGGCGATGAGCTCAATTCCGCGCTCAGCTCCCTGTCCCACATGACATCCGGGGTGGAAATTATACATGCTGCACGGCACATGCGAGAGTCTCTCAAGGTCGTCAGCCATTGTCCTCCTGGCAAAGTCCAGGACCTCCGGTTTTTTCGCGCATGGGTTGATAGTATATGGCGCATGTGCAAGAATATGGGATATGCCGTAGACGCCGCAAAGCTCCCTGAAGCTGGCTATATCAGCCTCGTCAACCGGCCTTGCAGCTCCCCCGCGGGGATTTCTTGTGAAAAACTGGAAGACATTCGCGTCAATCTCATGAGCGCTTCGCGCCATGGCCGCGTAGCCGCCTGAAGCTGACAGATGACAGCCTATTTTAAACATTTCTTACCTCGCTTTGCCGTCTTTAAACTTACCGGCGCCATAAAAATGTCTGCCAGGCGGCGTCACCTTTGAAAGATCCACGACCGCACCTACACCGTAATTGCACAGATCGTTCATGAGCATCGCAAGCTTCTCAGGCGGCTCCACAGCTCCGTCGGCCAGCCAATCCTGAGTAAGACGCATCACGCCATAGGATATGAAGGAATATGTCTTTTCAAGTACGTCAGGGTCCACATCCGGTGAGACGGCGCTCCACTGGCTTATGCATATGTCGTGGGCGGAGCTCACAAGCTTAGAGAGAAATTCCTGATCCCCATAGGGGCCAAAAATAGCCGCAGAAAGCTCACGGCGCTCTCTCAGCGCCTCAAGGACACGGCACAGAATACGCGGGACATCCTCCGCCTGCTGAAAGGTGGCGATCTGCGACACCATGTCAACATAAAAATCTGTCTCAATCTCAAAAAGCAGCTGCTCAGGGCTGGCATAATGGGCATAGAATGTACCGCGGTTCAGTCCGGCTGTGCTGCATATCTCCTTCACAGTTATGCGATTGACCGGCTTTTTGAGCAGAAGAGATAAAATACTCTTCCGCAGCTCACTCTTTGTAAACTGCACCCGCTTGTTGTCCCTGACGTTGGCCATGACACGCCCCCAAAATCTGAGAATTCAGCCGCGCAGAAGCACGGCGTCAGACGATACCCGGCTATTATATACTCTTTACCTGAAAGTTGCAACAGAACAATGAAAGCGCTTTGGTAAATTATTTATGACGCTCAAGACCGGCCATCATAAGACCGTGCGCCCTGGAATAAATACCCAGGGCGCTTTTCTAACGGACGATCAGTCGCTCTCAATAAGCCCGTATCCGCCGTTCTTGCGGGCATATACCACCGAGAACGCGCCGTCTGAATCCTCATTTTTGAAGACAAAGAACTCATGATTCAGAAGATTCATCTGGAGAATAGCCTCCTCCACAGTCATCGGCTTGATTGAAAACTTCTTGGTACGTATTACGTCAAACTCAGGCTCCTCCTCATCCTCGTCCGAATCATCAAGAGGGACGGCCTCAGGCTTGATCTCCCTCTCAAACGCTCCCTCACGGAGCCTCTTCTCAAGACGCGTCTTGTTCTTGCGTATCTGCCGCTCGATAGATGCCGCGGCCGAATCAATCGAGGCGTACATATCCCCGGTTATCTCACTGACACGGTAGAATAGCCCGTTATTGCGTATGGTGACCTCAGCGATGCAGCGTCCACGCTCAATTGAGAAAGTGATAGAGGCGTCAGCCTCCGTCTTGAAAAAACGATCCAGCTTGCCAATCTTCTTTTCCGCATACTTGCGCAGATCCTCGGAAACCTGGAGTCTCTTCTCGGTAAAGGTAAACCTCATGTCGATCGCTCCTTTCTTTTGTCAGGCATCTCTGCCTGGACACATTATATCACATGGATTGGTAAAATTGAACAAGTTTTTGTAAATTTTTTGAGGAATCTCAGAATAAATGTCCATGCCGCATGGGGCGTCACAGGAAATGAAGGCATTTAACCCATGGACATTTATGCGCATCTGTTTTCAGGACTTAAGGGCTGAATGTCACAGGACCATGGATGCGTGCCGCGTTGCATGGCAGCCCATGTTGACGACGCACGGAGTTCCGGCAATATGGCACGGATACGACTCAATATTGACAGCAAGTGCCGTATTCCTGCCCCCGAAGCCCTGCGGGCCGATACCGAGACGGTTGATTCTCTCAAGCGTCCTGCGCTCCATGTCAGCGTAAAACGGATCAGGATTTCGTGTGGTAACTTCTCTCACAAGGCATCGCTTCGCAAGCAGGGCCGCCTTCTCAACTGTGCCACCAATGCCGACTCCAACCACAACCGGAGGACAAGGGTCAGCTCCCGCGAGACTCACAGTCTCAACAATAAAATCTTCAAACTCATCAATTCCGGCGGATGGGAGGAACATACGCACAGCGCTCCTGTTTTCACTTCCAAAGCCCTTGGGAGCGACAGTGAGACTGAGTCTGTCGCCAGGTACAAGACGCACATGCAGCACAGGAGGAGTGTTGTCGCCGGTGTTCACCCGTCGAAACGGATCTGAGACAACAGATTTTCTGAGAAACCCATCCACATATCCCCTTCTGACACCCTCCGTGACGGCGTCCTCAAAGGAACCGCCTGAAATATGCGTCTCCTGTCCTATATCGGCAAAAACCACTGTCATGCCTGTGTCCTGGCATACAGGCAGACCGTATGACTCGGCAATCCTGTAGTTTTCCACAATATCACTCAGTGCCCCGCGCCCCGCCTCCGACGGCTCGCTTTGAAGGGCGCTGTTAAGAGCGCATCTCATATCGTCCGTCAGCACCGTCGCTGCCCTTACGCAAAGCTGCGCAACTGTGCTGATTATCTCCGAACAGGCGATATCTCTCATTTGTACCCTCCCTCGTGATGAATACAAGCTCCATTAAACTAACCGGAGCACAGAGAAAAGCCGGTGCATCCGGCCTAAGCCACGGAAAGCACCGGCTCTGTCAGTCACTTTAAATCCCAGCCGACTTACTTAAGCTCGACCTTGGCGCCGACTGCCTCCAGCTTCTTCTTGATCTCCTCGGCCTCATCCTTGGCAACGGCCTCCTTAATGGTGACGGGCGCCTTCTCCACGGTGGCCTTCGCGTCAGCAAGACCCTGACCTGTGATCTCACGGACAACCTTGATGACAGGCAGCTTAGACGCGCCGAAATCGGCAAGAACCACGTCAAACTCCGTCTTCTCCTCCTCTACAGGCGCGGCGGCAGCGCCGGCAGCCGGAGCGGCCATAGCAGCCGCAGATACACCGAACTCCTCCTCAAGGGCCTTTACAAGCTCAGACAGCTCAAGAACGGTAAGAGCCTTGATCTCCTCGACCAAGGCAGCAGTTTTCTCACTAGCCATTTTACTTTCCTCCTGTTTCAAATCGTTTAAAATACAAGTTGATGCTGGGGCAAATCAGGCCTCAGCGGGTGCGCCGGCTTTCTCGGCAATAGCCTTAAGGACCACTGCAAGGCTGGTTATAGGCGCAAGCATGGTGCCGAGTGCCTGTGCACGCAGAACGGGCAGCGGCGGTATCTTGGCAAGCGCTGTTATCTCGTCAACAGAGATAACCTTTCCATCCATGAAGCCGCCCTTGATCTCAAAGCAGTTCTGGAGCTTGTCCGCGTATTCACAGACCACTCGCGCCGGGGCAAGCTGATCCTCGGCACTGGTGGCGATAGATGTGGTACCGGAGAGCAGCGGATCAAGATCCTTAAAGCCTGCATTCTCCACCGCGAACCTGAGCAGAGTGTTCTTTACCACAGAATACTCCACCTTCTCCTCACGCATCTTCTTACGCAGGGCCGTGTCATCCGCAACGGAAATACCGGAGTAGTCCACAAGCACGCCGGATACGGCATTGCTCAGTCTGTCGGTGAGAGCGCTTACAACGGCTTTCTTTTCGCTCAAAACCTTTGCGTTGGGCATTTTTTCACCTCCGTCAAGTTAATAGGCGTCCAACAGAAAATGTCCCCGCACCCATATGCGAGGACATAGCAGCACAATTTCACTGTCCTCGGCAGGACTTATGGCTTCGCCGCCTGCTGTCTTTGGAACGCTCCCACACTATACCATCTGAGCTTAATTATGTCAAGAGAAAAAAGAAAAAAACAGATGAGAGCCTCTGCCGACTCTCATCTGTCAATAAAAGAAAAGAGGATAAAATGAAAAAGGTGAATGAATCTTCACGCCTTATATGGTACAGTAAAAATATTAAGAAGAAAACAGACAGATATTTAGTTTCTGTTAATTTTAAGTTTTTTTATGTAATATTTATCACTGCCGCTGTCACTGCTCATATGTCTCCGGGCAGACCTCGCGGATTCTGGCCTGGAGCGCCTTTAAATCCACAAAGGTATCAGGACGCTTGCCGGGGTCTCTCAGCAGCGCGGCAGGGTGGTAGAGCGCCATATATGATATCCCGTCCCGCTCTGTGAACTTACCGTGCTCCTGTGTTATTTTGAAATCGGGCTTTATGAGCGCACACGCGGCTATTCTGCCAAGGCATATGATAATGACCGGATGCACAAGCTCTATCTGCCTTGTGAGCCACTCTGAGCACGCGTCCTGCTCAACCAGCAGCGGATCCCGGTTTTTCGGCGGACGGCACTTCACCATGTTGGCAATATAGATATTTCTCTCTCTGTCCAGGTCAATAAGCTTCAGCATGGTATCAAGAAGCTGTCCGCCCCGTCCTACAAAGGGCTTCCCCTGCAGGTCCTCGTTCTCCCCGGGGCCCTCCCCAATGAACATAACTCTGGCACTGCGGTTCCCTGTGCCGAACACAACGTTACTGCGTGTCTCACAAAGGGAGCATCTTGTACAGTTAAGGCAGCTTCTCTCAAGCTCCTCCCACTTATAACCACTTCCATCATCCGGCATGTCCGTCGCCTCCATCTAACACAGGACTTGATTGAATTTACACCATTTCAGTTAATTTGTCAAGTTCCTCCTATTGCCTTTAGGGTAAACTCATGTTACAATAAGGGGTGTTTCATGGGTTTTTCAATGGACCGGCAAGACGGGAATGAGGGATATTATTTCCCATTTCAAGGGAGTGCGGGATGAAATACAGAATATCAGCGAACGTCATAAAGCGTCTTCCGCGCTATATCCGTACCCTGGACAGTCTTCAGAGAGATGGCACGGAGAAGATCTCCTCAAGCGACCTGAGCGGCCGTCTCGGGCTCACGGCATCTCAGATACGGCAGGACTTCAACTGCTTCGGAGGTTTTGGGCATCAGGGCTACGGCTACAATGTGGCGCAGCTTAAAAAGGGCATCAGAGATGTCCTTGGCGTTGAAGAGCTCCTGACAGCGGCGCTTGTGGGAGCGGGAAATCTGGGACGGGCGCTTATGGCGAACTTCAACTTTTCAGAGTGCGGCGTAAAGCTTATGGCCGCCTTTGATACAAACCCTGAAAAGATAGGATGCTTCGTAGGCGGCGTCGAGATTATGGATGCGGCGGAGCTACCGCGCTTTCTTAAGGATAGCGCGCCCGATATCATAATTTTAACGCTTCCAAAGGATTACGCCGATGAAATGGTGGCTCTTGCTGAAAAATTCAATGTGCGGGGAATATGGAATTTTACGGGGACGGACATTGAGTCCGGTCTGCAGGTGGTGGAGGACGTACACCTGTCAGACAGTCTTCTGACTCTGGGATACTACCTTAGAAGCTCACAGAACGACGATAGAGAAAGGAAACTCAGATGAAAAAACTCATAGCCGCTTCCGCTGCATTGGTCATGCTCGTGTCACTTACCTCCGCCAGCGCCTCAGAGCCCGGCAGCACAGAGGATCCGCTGGTCACTCTCTCTTATCTCACAGACACATACACAGATGAGGTGTTGGAGCTCGGAGAGGAGCTGATCTCTCAACGTCTGCAGCAGACGTACGATGATAAGTCCAGGGAGGTTCAGAGCAGAAGACCCCTCACCGGCGGATACGCGTATATGACCGCAAAGGCCGGGTCAAGCTTCGGGCTGAGCTTCGGGTGCAGCGTAATTCTCACCTCAGGCTCGGTGAGCGTTGAATTTGAGAGCGGCTCAGTGATTGAGATAAGCTCGGGAGATGAGATACAGTCGGGATATACGCTTGAAAGCGGGAAGAGATATTTCTGTCTTGAAGATACCGAGGCAGTCTTCACTGCCAACAGCAATTCAGTCGTAATGATAGACGGCGGCTGCTATGCAGGGGACGGCGTCGAGCCTGTACTTACAGCCTACACCGACGTAAGCCCTCTTAACTGGTTCTACTACGCTGCCGTATACGCCCATGACAATCTTCTTTTCCGCGACAGCGACACCGACTTATTCAGACCTGAGGATGACGTCACAAGGGCCGACACGGTGTACGCCCTCTGGAGGGCGGTGGGCTGTCCCGAGCCTGAGGCCTCGGCCGGATTTGACGACCTTGACGAGGAGTGGTACAGACAGGCCGTCGACTGGGCAGTGGGAGAGGGCATCATAAACGGCATAGACAACAACATGTTTGACCCCGACGGCAGTCTGACCCGTCAGCAGATGGCGCTCATACTGTACCGCTACACCATGAGTATCGGCGAAGCGACGGATGAACGCGCGGATCTCTCAGCTTACCTGGATAACGGAAATGTTGCCCAATGGGCATACGAGGCGGTGAGCTGGGCCAATGCAAAGGGGATATTGAACGGCTTTTCAGACACGGAGCTTTCTCCCGAGACAGCCACAGCCCGCTGCCAGCTTGCGACTATTCTCATGAGATATGCCGGATGACCGCATGAAAAATCAACTTATCTAACATAAAAAGCGGCTTTCTGCCGCTTTTTATGTCAGGTTAAAGAGACCGTTCTGCTTGCAAAAAGCTGCCTTTTCTGATAGAATGGATTAATTGATTCGCCGACTTACCACGCCCTTCAGCCACTTAAAGTGAAAGGAAGAGAGAGAATGAACTCCGTAGAGGACGTATGGACCGGGATGCTGGAGCTCTTAAAGGCAAAGCTCACCCCAGTTGCTATAAATACCTGGTTTGATGAATGCCAGATATTGGACATCACAAGCGACACCTTGATTCTCATGGTGCCGTCGGATTTCAAGCGCGGCGTTATCCAGAATCGCTTCCTTTCAACAATAAAGGAGTCAGTAAGCGAGATATTCGGAGGAGATCTGAATGTACAGCTCGTTGGACAAGAGGGGATCGCAGCAGCTGCCGAGGGCGCCGGCGAGGAGACCGCTGTACCCACAGACAGCGAGGAGTATACCTTCGATAACTTCGTTGTAGGGCCGTCAAACAAGCTGGCCCACGCTGCTGCAATGGCAGTGGCACAGGAAAAGACGAAAATATATAACCCGCTGTTCATCTACGGGGATTCCGGACTTGGAAAGACGCATCTGCTTTACGCCATAATGCATGAGGTACGACGACGCCATCCGGAGTACAACATAGTCTTTGTCCGCACGAGGGATTTCATGAACGAGCTCATCACATCCATACGCAACGGCAAGAACGTGGAGTTCCGTGAAAAATACCGCAGCGCCGATCTGTTTCTCATGGACGACATACAGTCAATATCCGCCACCGACTCATCTCAGGAGGAGGGCTTCCACACCTTCAACACGCTGCACGAGGCCCACAAGCAGATGGTTTTTGCGTCCGACCGCCCGCCGTCTGAGATGCCTCTGCTCACCGAAAGACTGCGCACACGGTTTGAATCGGGACTTCTGACAGACATACAAAAGCCGGACTACGAGACAAGAATAGCAATAATCAAGAATAAATCTCTTCAGTTAGGTCTTGTACTGCCTGATGAGGTGTCTGACTACATAGCCCAGAACATAACCGCTAATGTCAGGCAGCTTGAGGGAGCAGTAAAGAAGATACGCGCCTACCGGGACATGATGGAGGACAAGATAACCGTCGCCTCCGTGGCAAGGGAGCTTAAGGACATGTTCAGGGAGAAGACGGCGTACATCCCGACGCCCGATGAAATAATTGATGAGACGGCCAAATATTTTAATCTCTCAGGAGACGAGCTGCGCGGACAGCGTCGGACACGAAACACTGCCCTTGCCAGACAGATAGCCATGTACCAGATAAGACTGCTCACAAACCTCTCACTGCAGGACATTGGAAACATATTTGAGGGACGGGACCACACCACCGTGCTGTCCTCAATTCAGAAGATTGAAAAGAGCATCGCGTCCTCAGAGGAGTTCGCGCAGATGATACGGGATATCACCGCGACCATAAACGCCAGGAACTGACTTTATCCACCATTAACATCTTTCAACTGTCAGCTTCTGTGGAAAACTTACGATGCCCTGGAAACTGTTGAAAACATGTACAAGCTTTCAACAGGCTTTAAGAACCACGAACTCAAGCCGGACAGCCGGGATTCGCGGTTTTCCACAGCTTTTGTCTCACTACTTCTACTGCTTCTACAAAATAATATACTATCTCTCATAAAACGGAAGCGAGAAAAGAAACGAGGTCAAATAATGAAATTTTCCTGTGAAAAAGGCCTGCTGGCCTCTGCTATTACCGTCTCATCAAGAGCGGCAGCGGCAAAAAGCGCCGTATCGGCGCTTGAGGGGCTGCTCCTTGAGGCAAACGAGAACGTAACCATCACCGGATACGATCTGAAAACAGGCATACGATCCACCTTCCCGGCGGACGTGACGGAGCCCGGGAGCGTCATAATAAACGCGAAGCTCTTCGGGGACATAGTCCGGAAGCTGCCTGACGACATCGTATACATAAGCGTAAACGAGAGATATATGATCAGCATCCAGTGCGGAATGAGCGGCTTTGACATAATGGGGCTCTCCCCGGAGGAATATCCGGAGCTTCCGAATGTTGAAACGCAAAATTCCATCTACATGAAGGAACGCACCATCGGAGCAATGATAAGACAGACAAACTTTGCCGTATCGGACAACGAGGCTCGCCCGATACACACCGGAGCGCTCTTTGAGGTTGAGGACGGAGCGCTGACGATCGTCGCTGTGGACGGCTACCGCCTTGCGCTGAGATGTGAGGATGTCGACAAGACGGAGACGGAGAAAACGAGCTTTGTCGTCCCGGGTACGGCGCTGGCGGAAGTAGAAAAAATTGCTTCAGAAAGCGATGAACTGGTTAAAATCACATTGGGCGCAAAACACATAATGTTCACAATCGGCAGCAATGTCCTTATCTCAAGGCGGCTTGAGGGTGAGTTTCTTAACTACAGAAAATCAATACCGCCGAACAGCAAGTACAGCGTCGAGGTGGACAGAAAGGCTCTGACAAGTTCGGTAGAACGGGTCTCACTGATAATCAGCGATAAGTTCAAAAGTCCGGTTAGATTTCTGTTCACGAAGGACCTCCTTAAGGTGTCGGCCTCCACGACGTTGGGAAAAGCCAGCGATGAGTGCAGCGTCACGGGGGACGGCGAGGATCTGGAGATAGGCTTCAACAACAGATATATCCTTGACGCGCTCCGCGCCGCGCCATCTGACGACCTCAAGATGCAGATATCCACAAGCGTATCTCCCTGCGTGATTACGCCGGTGGACGGAAGCCGCAATTTCCTTTATATGATACTTCCTGTGAGGCTGAGATCCAATGAAGACTAAGATCATCATGAGGCCAAAGGAAAAGATAACGAGAATCCCTGTCACCACAGACTATATAAAGCTGGACTCCTTTCTGAAGCTTGCAAACGAAGTCGGAACCGGCGGGGAGGCGAAGCTTGTGATCTCGGAGGGAAAGACCAGGGTGAACGGGGAGGTCTGCTGTCAGAGGGGGAAAAAGCTCCGCGTGGGGGACAAGGTTCTGGTAAACGGAAGGCAATTTGAGGTAGCGGACGGAAATGTTCATTGAGTCAGTCAGGCTTGAAAACTTCCGGAACTATAAGCTTGCAAAGGCTGTCTTCTCAGGGGATACGAACGTAATTTTAGGAGATAACGCCCAGGGAAAAACAAATCTGCTTGAGGCGCTGTACATTCTCTGTTCAGGCAGATCCTTCAGAGCCAGATCAGACAGGGAGGTAATAAGCTTCGGCAGTGAATCTGCAAGACTTATGGCGGAAGGCGAGGCATCTGGAAGGGCGAGAAAGCTTGATTTTTTCATTCAGACAGGAAAACGCAGAACAATGACTGTAAACGGGGTAAAGCTCAGGACAGCTGCGGAACTGTCCAACTGTTTCGCAGCGGTACTTTTCTGTCCGGAGGACCTGGAGCTCATCCGCGGAGGAGCAGCGCAGAGACGGAAGCTGATGGACCTTGCCATATCGCAGCTGCGGCCAAGATACGCAGCTGCACTGCGTGAATTTTCAAAATCGCTGGAGGGAAAGACAAGAATCCTCCGGGACTCAAATGAGAAGCCGTCGCTGCTTGGCATGCTGGATGAATACGACTACCGGCTCTGTCAGATGAGTGCGGAGATCATACACTACAGAGCGCTGTTTATAGAGCGCCTCGCACCTGAGGCGGCAAGGATACACGGAGAATTCTCCGGAGGGGAAAAGCTTGAAATAACGTACAGGACAGTATCTACCATAGATGACCCTAAAAGACCGGCTGCGGAGCTGCTTCCAGGGCTCCTTGAGCACCTGGAAAAACACCGGGCGGCGGAGAGAGCATCCGGTCTTTGCCTGACGGGCGCTCATAAGGACGACCTGGAGGTGCTGATAAACGGCTCTCCCGCCAGAAGCTTTGCATCCCAGGGCCAGGCGAGGACAGCGGCGCTCTCCATTAAGCTGGCAGAGAGGGAGGCGTACTTCTCGCATCTCGGGGAGTACCCTGTGCTGCTGCTTGACGACGTATTATCTGAACTGGACTCCGGGAGGCAGGACTTCATATTAAACCGCATAGGCGGAGGTCAGGTGTTCATCACCTGCTGCGAGGACGACCGCATAGCCGAACGCACCGGAGGCAAGGTCATAAGGATAGCCAACGGAGAGATACTCTGATCTTAGATCTGATGAGAGGGTGACAGCGATGTATTTATATGCAGGACAGGATGTACTTATATGGGAAGACAGTGTGATTGGTATTTTCGACCTGGACAACTCATCCTGGTCAAAAACAACGAGAAAATTTCTCAGCGCCGCTGAAAAGGCCGGGGAAGTTGAGAACGCCGGAGCGGGAATACCAAAATCCTTCATTCTCTGTCACAACGGGAAGAGACAGACTGTTTTCCTGAGCCAGCTTGAGACGTCGACGCTGAAGAACAGAAGCGGATTTGTCCCGGGCAAGCTGGTATAAACTTATTACGGAAGGAGCCTTTTCATGGCGGAACTGATAGATTCCATTGAGATAACCGAGAAGATAACTACAGAATATGACGCCAGCCAGATCCAGGTTCTGGAGGGACTGGAAGCAGTGCGAAAGCGGCCTGGGATGTACATCGGCTCCACCTCGACATCGGGACTGCACCACCTGGTTTACGAGATAGTAGATAACTCAATAGATGAGGCACTGGCGGGCTATTGCACCGAGATAACAGTCACAATAAACCCCGGCGATACGATAACAGTCACAGACAACGGGCGCGGGATTCCCGTGGACATACAGCAGCAGACCGGGAAGAGTGCCCTTGAGGTGGTTTATACAGTACTTCACGCGGGAGGAAAATTCGGAGGCGGGGGATACAAGGTATCAGGTGGACTGCACGGCGTCGGCGCGTCTGTTGTAAACGCGCTGTCTGAGTGGCTGACAGTTCAGGTCAAGAAGAACGGGAAAATATACGAAATGAAGTTCTCCCGCGGAGAGATAACAGAGCCTATAAAAGTTGTGGGCGAGACGACCGGAACGGGAACCACCGTCACCTTCAAGCCTGACAGCGAGATATTCGACGAGACTGTCTTTGACTACGAGACTCTCCACAAACGCATGCAGGAGCAGGCGTTTTTAAATGCAGGTCTTCGGATCACCATTGCCGATGAGCGGACCGAAGACGGGATCCGCGATACAATGCACTACGAGGGCGGCATCAGGCAGTTTGTGGAGTATTTAAACCGAAATAAGACGCCGGTTCACAGCGACGTGGTGTACATGTCCGGCGGAAGGCATGACTCAATTGCCGAGATCGCATTTCAGTATAACGACGGCTACAATGAGCTTATCGTCTCATTTGCAAATAACATACACACCCCCGAGGGCGGAATGCACGAGACAGGCTTCAAAACAGCGCTGACAAGGGCACTTAACGCATACGGAGTTAAAACGGGCGTATTGAAGGGCGAGGAGAAGCTGTCCGGCGAGGATTGCAGGGAAGGTCTGTCGGCGGTGATATCTGTGAAGCTGGTGGACGCGCAGTTTGAGGGCCAGACCAAGACAAAGCTCGGAAACGCTGAGATACGTTCACTTGTGGACAGTATAGTCTCAGAGCAGCTTGAGATATTCTTAGAGGAGAATCCGGCGGCGTCAAAGGCGATACTTGACAAGGCCATGACCGCGTCACGGGCAAGAGAGGCCGCAAGGAAGGCCAGGGAGTCAGTCAGACGGAAGACTGGACTTGAGTCAGGGCAGATGCCTGACAAGCTTCAGGACTGCAATGAACGGGACCCGTCGCTGTGCGAGATATACATTGTGGAGGGTGACTCCGCGGCAGGATCAGCAATTCAGGGCCGTGACAGCAGATTTCAGGCGATTCTATCCATGTGGGGCAAGATGCTGAACGTCGAGAAGGCGAGAGCGGATAAAATATACGGAAACGACAAGCTCTACCCGATGATTGTCGCTCTGGGCGCGGGCATAGGGGATGAATTCAATATTGAGAAGCTCCGTTATCACAAGATTATAATAATGGCTGATGCCGATGTGGACGGGGCACATATAAGGACACTGCTGCTGACGTTTTTCTTCCGATATATGAGGCCGCTTATAGAAAACGGATACGTATATTCCGCCGTTCCTCCTCTCTACAAGCTCACAAGGGGCAAAACAACTAAAGTTGCCTACTCGGATCAGGAGCGGGACAGAATATCCGCCCAGCTTCGTGGTGACAACCCTAACGCGAAGGTGGACATAAACCGCTTCAAAGGCTTAGGAGAGATGGATCCTCATGAGCTGTGGGAGACGACAATGGATCCTGAGAGACGGACGCTCAGGCGTATAACGCTTGACGACGCTGTAATGGCGGACCAGGTATTTACCGTACTGATGGGCGAGGAAGTAGGTCCAAGGAAGGAATGGATCGAGACGAATGCGAAATATGCGGTAAATCTGGATATCTGATAATAAATCGCGTCCCTGTACGCCGCATGGCGAAACGGACGCTTCAGAAAAGTGAGGGAAGCTCATGGCACATAACAGAGATTACAAGCCCGAGGATATCGCGTTTCCTGAACAGGTGATAACGGAATCCGGTTTAGTGAAGGAGATGGAGGACAGCTACAGGGACTACGCGATGTCGGTCATAATCGGCAGAGCGCTCCCTGACGCCAGGGACGGTCTTAAACCGGTACACCGAAGAATACTGTATTCCATGTATGAGGGAGGACTCACACACCAGAATCCGTATAAGAAATGCGCCACGGCTGTCGGTGATGTGTTAGGTCACTATCACCCGCACGGCGACGCCTCAGTGTATGACGCGCTGGTGCGAATGGCTCAGGACTTCTCCATGCGCGCACCGCTCATCGACGGACACGGCAACTTCGGTTCTGTAGACGGAGATCCACCCGCTGCATACAGGTATACTGAGGCGCGCATGTCGCGCATTGCCGATGAGATGCTCAGAGACATTGACAAGGATACCGTTGACTGGGACCCCAATTTCGATGAATCGAGAAAGGAGCCCAGGGTCCTTCCGTCCCGGTTCCCGAATCTTCTCGTCAACGGCTCATCGGGAATCGCGGTGGGCATGGCGACAAATATTCCTCCGCATAATCTTCGGGAGGTTATAAACGCATGTATCTGCGTTCTTGAAAACCCGGAGGCAGGGCTGTCGGATCTGCTGCAGCACATATCGGGCCCCGACTTTCCCACAAAGGGAATTATCATGGGCAGAAACGGCATACGTCAGGCGTATGCCACAGGCCGCGGAAAGATAACAGTTCGCGCCAGAACGGAATTTGAGGAGTATGGCAGAGATAAGCGTACGCGCATTATAGTTTCTGAGCTTCCGTATCAGGTGAACAAGCGTCAGCTTATAAAGAATATAGCCGAACAGGTGAAGGATAAGCGTCTTGACGGAATTTCCGACCTGCGTGACGAGTCTGACAGAAACGGGATGCGTATCGTAATAGAGCTCAAGCGCGACGCCAATCCTCAGGTTGTTCTGAATAAGCTTTTCACCCAGACGGCGCTCCAGGTCAGCATATCAATAATCATGCTGGCGCTTGTTGAAAATCAGTCCCAGCCGCGAATATTGTCTCTGAGACACATACTTGACGAATATCTCACATTCCAGGAGGATGTAATAACAAGGCGGACGAGATTTGATCTGAGAAAAGCCCGGGAGCGTGCGCATCTGTTGGAGGGCCTGATAGTGGCCCAGGACAATATAGAGGAAGTCATACGGATAATAAGAAGCAGCTATGACAACGCAAAAGAGAACCTCATGTCCCGCTTCGGATTCGATGACATACAAGCGCAGGCAATTCTTGAGATGCAGCTTAGAAGACTCCAGGGACTTGACAGAGAGAAGCTGCAGTCGGAATATAACGATCTTCAGGTAAAGATAAAATACTATGAGGAGCTGTTGGCGGACCCTGAAAAGATAAAGGGAGTATTGAAGGATGAGCTGACGGAGATCCGGGATAAATACGGCAATGACCGCATGACAGAGATTCAGGATGTGGAGGACGAGATAGACATAGAGGATCTGATAGAGGAGGAGAACTCCGTCTACACTCTGACAAAAGACGGCTATATAAAGAGAATGCCGGTCTCAGAGTACAGATCCCAGGGGCGCGGAGGAAAGGGAATAAGAGCGCAGAGTCTTAAAGACGAGGATTTTGTCCATACTGTTTTCACAGCTTCCACCCACGATTACATCCTCTGTTTCACGAGCAGAGGGAGAGTGTTCCGGAAGAAGGGATATAATATTCCGGAAGCCAGCCGCACAAGTAAGGGTACAAATATAGTAAATGTCCTGCCTTTAGACCCCGGGGAGAAGGTCACAGCCATGATAAACACCAGCGACATAGAGACAGATAACAGGTGCCTCTTCATGGTTACGCTCCACGGGACAGTGAAGCGTCTCCAGGGTTCGTCCTTTAAAAATATCCGCCAGAACGGTCTTAAGGCACTGACGCTGGAGGATGGGGATTCACTCATATCTGTCTGTGAGACACAGGGCGATGATAATATACTGATAGCGACGCATCTTGGCTATGCCATATGCTTTAACGAAAATGATGTGCGGACAATGGGCCGTGAGGCGATGGGCGTGCGTGGTATACGTCTCAGAGAGGGAGATTTTGTAATAGGCGCAGTGAACGCCAGACCTCAGGGGATGCTGCTGACAATAACCGAAAAGGGCTATGGAAAACGCACGCCAATAGAGGAGTATATCCGTGGTTCAGACGGCACCCCTCAGAGGCGCGGGGGTATGGGAATAAAGAATTACAATGTGACCGACAAGACCGGACCTGTGGCGGGAATCGAGATTGTGGATGAGGAACACGATGTTCTTCTCCTCTCTGACGACGGGACTATAATCCGCACCAGCGTCGGTAGTATCTCGGTTTTTGGCCGCGCCACACAGGGCGTGAGACTGATGCGGGTCTCTGAGGGAGCGCGTCTTCTGTCACTTGCAGTCACTGCCCCTGAGCCTGAGCAGAAGTCAGATGAAGAACCTGAGGAGCAGGAGTAAAGGTATCGGTGAGCGGCGAATTGCCGGTGTGAGCTCCATCGAGGCTAAAGGGTATGAGAAAAGCCGGACCCCGTTTCAGACCGGGGTCCGGCTTTTTATCACGAGCAGAATCTGTGTTTTCCAATGACAATTATGAGCGGCCTTGACCATATCCAGGAGCTTGTGGCGGTGGCGGGATTAAAGTAGTAGATAGCTCCGCCTGTGGGATCCCAGCCGTTGATTGCGTCCCGTGCGGCGCGGTAGGCTGACTCTGCCACAGGCTTATCAAACTGTCCGTCATCAATGCACGAAAACGCCCCCTTCTGATAGATAACTCCGGACATGGTCGACGGGAATGACGGGTGCTTCATTCGATTCAGCACCACCGCGCCAACCGCAACCTGACCTGAATATGGCTCTCCCCGCGCCTCGGCTGATATAAGCCGGGCGAGAAGATTAACATCAGTGGAACCTGAGCTTCCTGAGCTTCCTGAGCTTCCTGACGGCAGACCAATAGCTGCAAGGGTCGCAGGCCCCGCTATGCCGTCGGGAGTAAGTCCGTTTTTTCTCTGAAAGCTTTTTACCGCAGCCTCGGTTCGGCTGCCATATATTCCGTCTATCTCCCCTGAATAGTAACCCCAGCTATAAAGCCGCTGCTGAATTTTTCTCACGGTCTCTCCTGAGGAACCGCGGCGATATGAATCAGCCCTGGCAGATGGTACAAGCTGGGCAAAGCTTATGAGCGCTGCGTTCAGAAGAAACAAAATTACAAGAGAGAGAAGCAGTTTTTTCTTTCCGTTCATACGGTAGTTCACTCCAAAATCCTTTCATATTTAATATTTTTTCTGATGGAAGCTGAGAATAAATTGAATGTCGGCGCATATATTCATGGCTTTCTTATTCTTCCCACAGCCAGAACTGCCGGAATGAGCGCAGTGGTCATGACGAGATTTACACCAGGTACTATGAAATCAGACCACCTGAGAAATGAGAAGGCATCCGGCGCAATAAGGAAAGCGGAAGACAGTGCAAGCACTCCTGAGGGAATGACAAACACCGAACGCCTCTTTGCTCTGAAAACAGCTTTCCAGATCTCCGACACAATGGTCAGAAGTGACGCCAGCAGAATAAAATCGGTGCTTATCCATACAGCGACCACCACAGCCTCCACTCTGTCAACCACACCAAAGAGCCTTACATTCCGTATCACAACGAAAAAAGCATTCTGAAGGCGCAGCGCCAGCTTATCTGACACTGTTCCCAGAGTGACCGCCACAATGGCAAGGGCGATTACCGAGAGCACCGGGAGAAATGGGAAACGTCTGTGGCTCTCACTTTTCCTGACATACCCTCTTAAGAAGAGAAAATACACATGAATTCCCATCATTTCAAGGACAGGTATCGCGCCAAGAAGAATGCTGCCGGTGTCAAGGAAGGTTACAGGGAGCAGATTCTGAGGCTCAATATTCAAGGATGCGGCAAGCGTCACAACGATTATGACAAAAAGCAGCATCGGCATCAGAAGCTCAGCAGTCCTTGCAAGACCCTTTGCTGAGCCCCAAGCGGTTATCCCGGCGGCAAGAAGTGTCACAAGAATGAGAATTCCAGCCTGACCATCGGGAAAAACAGCCGATAAGAGCCGTTCAGCGGCGCGTCTTGTCACACTGCCGGCATAGAAGCTCAGCCACAGGGCCAGAATCACGCAGAATATACGGCCTCCCACACACCCAAGACCGCGGATTGCAAGATCAGAAAGTCCCATTTCCTGCGGCGCCTTTTCAGTGAGCCGCCGCACTATCCAGAGCACCAGGCAGCCAAAGGGCAGAGCCGCCAGCGGAGAAAGCCATGCAGCCCGTCCAGCAAAAAAGACCGGACCGTACGGCATAGCTTCTATAAGGGGCGACAGGAGACTCAGAAAAATGAGTACTGTCAGCTGCCTTTCAGTGAAAGTATCAGTCTCTCCCATATTCCAGGTACCTCCTCTCCTGATTCATCAAGCGGATCGGTGACGTCATATGTGCGGCGAAGCGTGCTTTTAACAGTCACCTGAAAATCAAGCTCCTCAAGCAATTCACGAAATTCCTCCGTTGTGAAGCTGAGCTTCATAGGCTTACTACGCATTGCAATGCCGCAAAGCTCCAGAAAATCGGCGCCTGTCGCCTGTGATTTTCTTATTGCCGCCTCAGCGCTCTTGCTTATGAGGTCTGAGAGCCACGATTCAGCCTCAGCCCGGACATCCTTGTCCTCAATTCGGGAGGACCCTGATATATTTACAACGTCAGCTTTTACGGAAAGCTCTGCACGAAAGCCGGCGAGCTTGTCGCCTTCAAGGCGTGGCACAACCTCCGTCTCAACCTCTGACAGCGACACGGTAATTACGCCGTCCCGGCAGGGTATATCTACATCCATGTCTTTAAGTTTGCTTCTCAGCAGCAGCACACCAAGCGTCTCTTCCTCTGTCAGGTAATCCACAAGTCTGCCGTCTGTCAGAAGTGCAAAACCGGCCGGAACGACACGCATGTCACCGCGGTCTTCAAACAGCTTCTCCTCTTTTGCTCCGCTTATCGCCATCACAAGTGCACACCCGTTCTCTGAGAGTGAGACGGCTGTATCCCTGCAGGTAAATACATAGCCCTCGCCCTCCATCGGAAGGCTCATGACCACACCTGATAGCACCGAGGCCGGAGACGTCGTCTCACCTGCTATCCCGCGCATAAGCTCGCGACCCTCCATGCCGCGGACGATGAACAGATTTGTATCCAGCATTATCTCACCATATCGGACTACATAGTCAAGACAGGCGCCCACGCCCCTGGCTGCTTCTGCATCGCCTATAAGAAGGTTTTCAGTGTGTGACAGCAGGGCTTCCTTGCCTGTGGAGGTCTTTCTGAGCTTAGCTAGTCCCGTTGCGACACTTTCAGCGGAGCGCTCAAACATGCGCAGCTTCGCCTCCTCGCCTGTGGGACTTGTGCATATCAGCACATTTACCCCATCTCCCGCTTTATCGACACATATTGTCCGCACAAGCTCCAGGTCTTCAACCTCACGGTAATTTGAAAATATCGTCGTCCCGCTGCACCCTGAGATGGGGAGAAGAGCCAGCGCTGTTAAAACTGACAGAGCTCGTCTTAGTTTCATAGGGCTCACCACCAATTACTGGCCTGTCTTCAAAGCAGGCTCAACATCTTTTTTTCTCCTGAAGCTTTTTCTGAGGATCGCCCTTGAAGCGTATTGGCCCTCAGAGCCGACGAACGGTGTCATATAGGGCACACCGAAGCTCTCAAGCCCCGCCAGGTGGTGAACAAGCAGTAAAAACCCAGTGGCAAGACCGAACATCCCCAGACCTATGGCCATGAGCACCAGGAGGAACCGACAGATCCGCAGTGCAGCGCCCATATCCTGACTTGGCATCGTGTACCCGGCTATACCCGCCAGGGCTATCACCACCACAACCACAGGGGAGACAACACGCGCCTCAACCGCTGACTGACCGACAATGAGCGCTCCGATTATCGAGACGGTCTCCCCAATCGGACTTGGAAGTCTCAGACCGGCCTCCTGAAGCAGCTCAAAGGCAATGAGCATCATCACCACCTCAACGGCTGTGGGAAACGGGACCGACTGCTTGGCGTCGATCATGGTCTGCATCAGCTTTGTTGGCAGCATCTCATGGTGATACATCGCCACTGCTACATAAAACGCCGGGAGAAGCAGAGTGATAAAAAGCGAAAGATATCTGAGACACGTCAGCGCAGATGCAATAAGAAAGTGATTCGCGTGGTCCTCGGGCACCTTCATGAACTGGGCAAAGGTCCCGGGAGCCAGAAAACCGAGGGGCAGCCCATCGACCAGAAGCCCAACCCTGCCCTCCAGCAGATTCATGCAGAACTTGTCCGTCCGCTCCGTACTCATTATCTGTGGAAATGGCGTCCCGGGATTGTCAACGAGGTTTTCCTCAATAACGGCGGCAGTCAGTGCTCCCTCGGTTTTTATGGCCTCAACCCTGCATTTCACTCCGGTCAGAAGCTGTGAATTTGTGAAGCCGTCAATATATAACATAAGCACCGACGTTCCGGTCTTTTCACCCACAGTGAACTCTTTTATCTTCAGCCTCGGATCGCGTATTTTACGGCGAACGAGAGTGCTGTTTATCTTAATCGTCTCAACAAAGGAGTCCTTAGCGCCCTTGACAACCTTCTCCTCCTTGGGCTCCCCCACCTGGCGACGGTCAGGTGAGCGTGTCTCAAAGGTTACGGCAATGTGATCGCTGTCGAATACAAGAGTGCAGAAACCGTTCAGAAGGTCCATGGCTGTCTCGTCCGTCGATGTGCGCTTTTTCACAGAAGCGGCGTAAACGGAGCCTGAGAGAATAAGGTCAATTGCCTCCAGTGTATCCCCGGCGTTACGGAACCTGGCCTCACAGGCGGCAGGACGTATTACAAGCTCGCCGACATCCTTCCCGGAGACAAGCCCGTCAATGTAGCAAAGTACCGCCCTCACCCCCTGATCCCCGCCCAGAAGAATTTCACGCCTCTCAAAGTCGCAGCAGTCCTGAAAGACACTGGATAAGCTCTCCACACTCACATTGCTGTCCTGAGCGTGAGTGTCGGCATCACCCCGGGCGCCTCCATGCTCATTTTCTTCAGAAGATTTTTCAAACCGGTTTTTTACCATCGCAGTCTCCTCTGGCCTTGCCCAAATCAGTCTGTCCTCATTATCCGCAGACAAGGTCAAAATAATAATCCGGAACAGAGCGTCTGTCTGTTCCGGATTATTATTTGCAGCATACGAAGGGATTAATTTGGAATTTCATTCCGAACTATTAAAAAACTGGTCTTATTAATGCGTAATTCTTACTTTACCATGCTTTTCATGTCATAAAGGCCGGCCTTTTTCCCATTGAGGAACCTGGCCGCGGCGAGCGCTCCCTCGGCAAAAAGGGATCTGTCATACACCTCGTGCTTCAGACTTATACTCTGTGTGTCCGTCGTGACAATGACCTCGTGAATGCCTGGAATGTTTCCACGGCGTATGGCGTGAAACCCGATCTCCTCCGTCTTTCGCTTCTGAAGACCGGATCGGCCTAGGTTGAAGGTCGCGTCGGGACGAACCTCGCGCACAGCCTCGCCAAGCATAAGGGCTGTCCCGCTGGGCGCGTCAGCCTTCCTGTTGTGGTGAGTCTCCACAATCTCAATGTCGGCCTCCGGAAAAAGGGCCGCCGTCCTTTTCGCAAGCTCCGCCAGCAGCGCAACTCCAATGGACATATTTGCCGAGAAAAAAACAGGTATATTCTCAGCCGCCTCCATTATGGCAGCCCTCTCGGCATCAGTGTGTCCAGTGGTGCAGAGAACAACCGGAACATTTCCGGCTCTCGCCCAGCGAAGAAGGCCCTCTGTGAGAGAGTGGTGGGAGAAGTCAATAACAGCGTCTGCTCCATCAGGTACGTCATCCAGCGTACTTAAGACGGCGCCGCCATGGGAGAGGACATCCACCCCGGCGAGAAGATCCATATCCGCTGCCGCCTCCACCATATTTACGGTTATGCTGCCCATCCGCCCCAGGGCCCCGTTGACTACAACCTTCATACACTGAGTCCCTCCGCTGCCATGAGAGACAATAGATGCCTCCTGTTCCCCTCCTCCATGTGCGTCAGCGGGAGCCGGACAAAATCCTTAATGAGTCCCATCGCCGCAAGAGCCGCCTTCACAGGTATCGGGTTCACTTCACAAAAGAGGGCGTCAATCAGCGCCTTGTAGCGGCACTGGAGCGCCGCAGCGCCGGCAATGTCCCCTTCAAAGAATCTGGTGCATATCTCCCTGGTCCCGCCTGGCAGAATATTTGACAGCACGGAAATGCATCCGATTCCGCCCATGGACATTATGGGGACTATCTGGTCATCATTACCCGAGTAAATATCGAAATTATCACCGCACTTTGCAGCTATATCCACTACCGCGCTTATGCTGCCGCTTGCCTCCTTGATCCCGACAATGCGCTGATGCTTTGAAAGCTCCGCACATGTGTCCGGCTTTATGGTCACACCTGTGCGTCCCGGGACATTGTAGACTATCATTGGCAGAGTGGTGGAGTCGGCGATTTTTGTAAAGCTCTCTATAAGGCCCTGCTGCGTGCACTTATTGTAATAAGGAGTCACGCAGAGCAGCGCGTCGGCTCCCACGTCCTGGGCCTTGCGGCTCATCTCAACAGCGTGGTCTGTATAATTGGACCCGGTCCCGGCAATAACTGGAATGCGTCCATTTACCTGCTTTACCACAGCGGCTATGACATCAATATGCTCCTTATCTGTCAGAGTGGGAGCTTCACCGGTTGTGGCACAGACAATAAGCGCGTCCACATTGCCCTCAAGCTGGTAATCCACAAGACGTGATAAAGCGGGGTAATCCACCCCATTTTCATCCATTGGCGTAACAAGGGCTGTTCCAATCCCCTTAAATACTGTGTGCTTCATGTTTCCCTCCAAAAATAATGTAGTAAGTCAACGGGCAAATCTGTCACGTTCCTTCACGGCAAGTGCATCACAGCGGTTGTTAAAGGGATTGTCCGCGTGTCCCTTAACCCAGAAAAAGGATACATTATGGGATGAAAGTAATTTATCAAGGCGCTGCCACAGCTCAGGATTCTTAAGTTCCCCGTCCTTCCTCCGCCAGCCCCTGGCCTTCCAGGAACGAAGCCACCCCTTTGTCACGGCGTTCACAATGTACTGTGAGTCGGTATAGAGCGCCACATCACACGGACGCTTCAGAAGCTCAAGAGAGGAGATTACTGCCATAAGCTCCATTCTGTTGTTGGTTGTGGCACTCTCTCCGCCTGATATCTCCCTCGTGTGTTCTCCCATCGAGAGTATCGCGCCCCACCCGCCGGGCCCCGGATTGCCAGAACAGGCCCCGTCAGTGTATATGGTAACACGTTCCATTAAAAGCCTCCAGAATAAAAAGGCATGCCTTTTACTTGGTAAAATGGTATAAAAGCCCCTCGCTTAAAGCGCGGCCTTAAATCTGGTATAATAACCACTAACCACTGTGTGGTTGTGGTTATTATACCATGAAGCGAAGCGAAATGGTATAATTGGCCATGCGCTTTATGCGCG
>CAYPMJ010000008.1:0-35800 GCA_964411785.1 uncultured Oscillospiraceae bacterium | reverse complement strand
TGGGCACCTCAAAGAGCTGACGTGGAATGTTCTCCTTGAGCTTCTCACAGAGCCTTCGGGCCCTGGGATACGCCTTGTCGCGGTGGGCGATGAAGCTGAGAGCGTCCACCTGGTCGCCGTTGAGCAGAAGATCCACCTTCACAAGGTCGGAGGGGCGGTATTCCGAGAACTCGTAATCAAGGGAGGCATACCCCTTGGTCTTCGCCTTCAGCGTGTCGAAGAAGTCATATATTATCTCGCCCAGCGGCATATGATAGCGCAGCTCAACAAGGTTTGTGTCAAGATAACTCATGTCCCGGTAAACGCCTCGGCGCTCCTGGCACATGGGCATGATGTTGCCCACAAACTCCGGAGGCGTTATTATAGACGCGGCAACGTACGGCTCCTGGGCCTCGGCAATGGAAGATGGGTCAGGATAATTGTGCGGGTTGTCCACCCTCACCACAGTGCCGTCCGTCTTCGTAACCTCATATATTACCGAGGGGAGCGTGGTGATGAGGTCGAGGTCAAACTCGCGCTCCAGCCGCTCCTGAATTATCTCCATGTGCAGCATGCCGAGAAAACCGCATCTGAAGCCGAAGCCCAGCGCTGCGCTGGTCTCAGGCTCGAAGGAGAGACTTGCGTCGTTAAGCTGAAGCTTTTCAAGCGCGTCCCTCAGATCAGGGAATCTGCTCCCGTCCTCGGTGTAAATCCCGCAGTATACCATCTGCCTTGCGGGCCGGTATCCGGGGAGGGGCTCGGAGGCGGCGAAATGGGCACCAGTCACCGTGTCGCCCACCTGGGTGTCACGGACATTTTTGATGGATGCGGTGAAATAGCCGACCTCCCCGGCCGACAGGACATCGGCGGGCCTGTAGCCCTTGGGGAGGAGATATCCGCACTCCACAACCTGGTACTCAGCTCCTGAGGCCATCATGCGAACGGTGTCGCCCACGCGAAGGGAACCGTCCACAAGCCTGACGTAGACTATGACACCCCTGTAGGCGTCGTACTGGCTGTCAAAAATAAGGGCTCTTGCAGGGGCGTCAGGCGCACCGGCGGGCGCAGGGATGCGCCGGACTATGGACTCAAGCACGGAATCAATGTTTATCCCGTTTTTTGCGGATATCTCAGGCGCGTCCTGCGCCTCAATTCCGATTATGTTTTCAATCTCATCCTTTACCCGCTGGGGATCAGCGGCCGGAAGGTCTATCTTGTTTATCACAGGGACTATCTCAAGGTCATGCTCAGCGGCCATGTAGGCATTGGCCAGCGTCTGCGCCTCAACGCCCTGCGCGGCGTCCACCACCAGCACTGCCCCCTCACAGGCGGCCAGAGAGCGCGACACCTCGTAGTTGAAATCCACATGGCCCGGCGTGTCAATGAGGTTGAGTATATAGTTTACTCCATCCGGCGCATTGTACTCAAGGCGAACGGCGCGGGCCTTTATGGTTATGCCCCTCTCCCGCTCAAGGTCCATGTTGTCAAGGAGCTGATCCTCCATCTCCCGGGCAGGAACGGCGCCGCACATCTCAATGAGCCGGTCGGAGAGCGTGGACTTGCCGTGGTCAATGTGGGCTATTATTGAAAAGTTGCGAATGTGCTCCTGTGCTGTCATCTGGACTTAAACTCCTCTCCCTCGTCATCCAAAGCCGTAGCCGGCCTCGTTATGAGCTGCGACGCCTCATCAGCAAGCTTCTCTATGCTGCAGACCAGCTTCCTGAGCGCCTGAGAGCTGTCGTCCCTGGAGCGGCCAAGCAGAAAGTCGGCGGATACGTCGTAATAGTCGCACAACCGGACCAGAAACTCAAGCCTGGGCTCCCGGATGCCATTCTCATAATGTGAAAGCAGGGCCTGGGATATACCGAGCTCCGCGGCAGCCTCCCGCTGACTGAGCTCCCGTTGGGAGCGGAGCCTGACAAGCATGGCTGGAAAAGCGTCCAACATATTAACACCTCTCCTTTTTGCCACTATTATATCCGCACCAAAGGCTTTTGTAAACCCCAAAAGTGCCTGTGAAACCAGGCTGAAAAGGCGAGGTCTGCCGTGAACATGGCGCGGCGGAGGGTTTTAGCAGGGGATATCCGAAAGGCAGTCTGCGAGGGTGGGAGGTTTGCAGCTTACTTTGCGTACATATTGTATACTATTTTTGACACAAGTCCCGCGGGCAGAAGCCTGGAGAGCGCGGTAAAGAGCTTGTATTCGATGCCTATGGAGCTCTGAGGCGGGACGGATTTTCTAAGGCATTGACGCGCGATGTACCTACCTGCGGCGTCAGGGCTCATCCCTGAAAGCTCATCCTGCTCCATGCGCTTAACAGAGCGGGAGATGCGGCCTGAGTATTCATCGTCGCCGGCGGGGTTCTTTTTCCTGGCATCGGTAAATCCCGTGTGGACATCGCCCGGGAGCACGGAGGTGACGGTGATTCCGTAGGGGCGCACCTCGTTTCTCAGCGCTCCAGCGTAGGAGTTAAGAGCGGCCTTTGAGACGGAATAGAAGGCCTGAAACGGGATAGGTATTGCGCCGGCGACACTGCTCACAAGGACGATCCGTCCGCTGCCCCGTGAGCGCATACCGGGCAGGGCGGCCTTCACAGCGTTTACAGCGCCGAAAAAATTCACCTCAAGCTGCCTTTGCGCGTCGGCATACTCCGTAAACTCCACGGCACCTGAGATGCCAAACCCGGCGCAGCAGAGAAGAATGTCGAGCTTCCCCGTCTTATCCAGCACTGTCTCCACCGCTGCGCGAAGGGAGCTTTCGTCGGTCACGTCCCCTGAAATGTGGGTTATTCCCTCGTTCTGACAGCTGCGGCGGCTGAGCTCATACACCGTGACGCCTGAGCGTGAGAGCGCCCTTGCCGACGCAAGACCGATGCCGCTTGATCCGCCCGTGACCAGGGCAGAAAGACCACTCCCCCTCAGCATAGGCCGTTTTTGCGGAGGACACGCTCGATTATCGAGGCGGCCTCCTCCACCAGCGCCTCGGTGTGGGTGGCCATGAGGGATGTGCGCAGCAGACACTCATGCGGCGCAGCAGCCGGCGGCAGGGACGAGTTTACGTACACCCCGGAGTCGTAGAGCTCCTTGGCTATGGTCAGCGTCTCTATGGGCTCATAGGTATAGATTGGGATGATGGGAGTCTCGCTCATGCGGATCTTGATGCCTCTGTCAAGAAGAAGCTTACGGAAGTATGAGGAGATGTGGCTGAGATTGTCGACAATCTCGGGATGCCTGACAAGATAGTCAAGCGCCGCAAGGGCAGTGGCGCAGGAGGCGGGGGTGATGGAGGCTGAGAATATGAAGGGCCGGGAGGTGTGGCGGACATAGTCGCATACATCGTGGGACGCGGCCATATAGCCCCCCAGCGACGCCAGCGACTTTGAGAAGGTCCCCATGTAGATGTCAACCTCAGATTCAAGGCCGAAGTGGCTCGCGGTGCCCCGCCCGCCCTCGCCAAGCACTCCCAGGCCGTGGGCGTCGTCGACCATCACACGGGCGTTGTACTTTCTCGCAAGCTTCACTATCTCAGGCAGATTGGCGATGTCGCCTCCCATGGAGAAGACGCCGTCTGTGACAATAAGACAGCCGCTCTCTGCAGGGACTTTCTGGAGCTGCTTCTCAAGGTCCTCCATATCGCTGTGGCGGTAGCGGAGCATTGTCCCGTAGCTGAGACGGCAGCCGTCGTAGATGCTGGCGTGGTTCTCGCGGTCGCATATGACATAGTCAGTCCGGCCGACCAGCGCGGAAATAATGCCCAGGTTTGACTGAAATCCGGTGGAAAAGGTGACGACATCCTCCTTGCGGAGAAACTCAGAGAGCTTTGCCTCCAGCTCCTGATGGAGACGCAGCGTCCCGTTGAGGAACCTGGAGCCTGAGCAGCCGGAGCCGTACTGCTCCAGCGCGTGTATGCCCGCCTCAACGACCTCGGGACAGGCAGTGAGCCCAAGGTAGTTGTTGGAACCAAGCATGATCCTGCGCTTTCCCTCCATGATGACCTCCACATCCTGTCGGGACTCCAGCGCGTGAAAATAGGGATAAATACCCTTCTCGCGGGCCTCCTTCGCCAGGGGGACACCGTTAAAGCATTTTTCAAATAAATCCATAATTCCCTCCACATTACGTCCCGCTGCAGCTTGCACACATCGGAGCGGAACTGTCTGAAAAAACACACCCATATGCTAAACCCTGATGAGGAATTTGTCAAATAAATATTGCCGCACACCGCCAATTCTTAAGAAAATACCAGGAGAAAGCAGCAAAAAGCCCTGATCTGAAAGCCCTTATCCAGGCCGCCTGAGCCCGGCGCTCTCATTATTCCGAGGGCACAGTCAATCGCCGCAAACTGCTATTATGTATAATATGTGGTATATCTGATTTAAGGCCGCGCCGATGGCACAAGCTTACCCGGTATAATAGCCGCAAAGCGGCTATTATACATAATCTGAGACCGCGCTTAAAGCGCATGGCCAGCTATACATAGTCTGAGGCCGTGCCATTATCGCAGACGTCCACTGGCCGCAGCGCGGCAACATGGCTCCCTCAGTATAATAAAAACGAAATAATCAGGGGAAAACGGATTAAAAATTGGATAAGATAACAGAAAATCCAAAAGCGCTTGACTGAGCAGGTCAGGTGCAATATAATGTAAGCGGTAGATTGACGGAACAGAATTCGAAGGGCCCACCGGGCATCCCTCCGCCTTGGCGGTGCGGCGACAGACTTTGAATCGAGGTCTGTCTTTTGTTTTTTAAACAGGTTGAAACGAGGAGAAAAAGATGAAAAAGGTTGGAATTGTCATGGGCAGCGCCAGCGACCTTGCGATTGCGGAGAGGGGTGTGGCGGTGCTGCGGGAATACGGCGTGCCGGCGGAGGTGCACGTATATTCAGCGCACAGAACGCCTGACGAGGCGCGCAGCTTCGCAATGAATGCAAGGGATAACGGGTTCGGAGTGCTCATAGCTGTTGCGGGCATGGCGGCGCACCTTGCCGGAGCGCTGGCGGCGAATACGACGCTTCCCGTGATCGGCGTCCCATGCCGGGGCGGGGCCATGGACGGACTTGACGCGCTGCTCTCCACAGTGCAGATGCCAGGCGGGATTCCTGTTGCGACTGTGGCGCTTGACGGAGCTGCCAACGCGGCGCTGCTGGCTGTGGAGATACTGTCTGTGGACGATGAGGGGCTCCGGAGCAGACTGGAGGCCTCGCGCCGGGCAGCGGCGGGGAAGGTGCTTGCAAGCGACCGGGAGATCTCGGCAAGGCTCCTTGCAGACCGGAAAGAGTAGAGGAGACAGGGCCATGGGCGGTTTTTTTGGGGCAGTGTCCCGCAGAGATTGTGTCTACGATGTTTTTTTCGGCACGGATTACCACTCGCATCTTGGCACAAAGCGGGGCGGTATGGCGTCCGTCACAAAGGACGGCATACAGCGTGAGATACACAATATAGAGAATACCCCGTTCAGAACGAAATTCGAGCGCGACGTGGAGGAGCTTAAGGGGTGCAGCTGCATTGGCTGCATAAGCGACACCGACCCGCAGCCGATCCTCATACGTTCACACCTGGGCGTTTACGCAATAAGCATGGTGGGAATTATCCGGAACGCCGAGGCGCTGACAGATCGTTTTCTTAAGGAGGACTACGCCCACTTTGAGGCGATGGGCGGAGGGCGAGTAAGTCAGGTGGAGCTTCTGGCGATGCTCATAAACCGTCAGAAGACATTTGAGGAGGGGATACGGTTCGCCCAGAGCGAGATAGACGGCACAGCCTCCATACTTATCCTCACTGAGACAGGCGAGCTTATCGCCGCGCGTGACAGGCTGGGGCGTCTTCCGATTATCCTCGGGCAGGACGAGGACGGCTTTTGCGTCTCGTTTGAGTCCTTCGCCTTTGAGAAGACGGGGTATAAGTATGTGAAGGACCTGGGGCCGGGGGAGATAGTCCGCATCACCGCAGACGGCTGGGAGACGACGGGAGAGCCGGGGACGCAGATGAGGGTATGTACCTTCCTCTGGACGTATTACGGCTATCCCAACTCAACCTACGAGGGGCGGAACGTGGAGGCGTCGCGCAACAGAAACGGCGCACTGATGGCCGCGTATGAGAGAGAGCTTCGAGGTCTGCCAGACGTAGATTATGTCTGCGGGGTGCCGGACTCCGGGACGGCCCACGCGCTGGGCTACGCAAGGGAGAGCGGACTGCCCTATGGGCGGCCGCTGATAAAATATACGCCCACCTGGCCCAGAAGCTTCATGCCGCAAAACCAGGCCATGCGGGACAGAATAGCCAAGATGAAGCTTGTGCCGGTTCACGAGCTCATAGAGGGGAAGAGGCTCCTCTTTGTGGACGACTCCATTGTCAGAGGCACACAGCTTCGCGGGACGGTGGATTTTCTCCTTAAAAACGGGGCTAAGGAGCTGCATATGCGCTCAGCCTGTCCGCCGATAATGTTCGGCTGCAAGTACCTGAACTTCTCGAGAAGCTCCTCGGAGATGGAGCTGATAGCCCGCAGGACTATTGAGGATCTGGAGGGGCCGGAGGGTCAGACACACATAGATGAGTACGCCGACGCATCGACCGGCAGGGGTGAGGCGCTGAGGGAGAGCATAGCGAAGTCCATGGGCTTTGACACACTTGAGTACCAGACTATCGACGGGACGCTTGAATCGGTGGGGCTGGACCCGTGCAAGCTCTGCACATACTGCTGGAACGGAAAGGAATAAGCTGGCATGAGGAGGAGGAAAATGGAGAATTCGGAATCGGAGCGCTACGCCGCGGCCGGAGTGGACATAAAAGCCGGCTACAGGGCAGTGGAGCTTATGCGAAAACACATAGCGCGGAC
This sequence comes from uncultured Oscillospiraceae bacterium, assembly GCA_964411785.1. Lineage (GTDB taxonomy): Bacteria > Bacillota > Clostridia > Oscillospirales > Oscillospiraceae > RUG626. Next base: position 28,986 of record CAYPMJ010000008.1, on the reverse strand, counting down.
AGTCATTCCGGGCGCCGACAGGGACATAGGCGGCTTCGGCGGGGCATTTGTGCCGGATCTCACAGGCATGCGGGAGCCGGTGCTTGTATCCGGCACCGACGGAGTCGGAACGAAGCTGAAGCTCGCCATGGACATGGATAAGCATGACACCGTGGGCATAGACTGCGTCGCAATGTGCGTTAATGACATCGTCTGCTGCGGCGCCAGGCCGCTGTTCTTCCTGGACTATATCGCGTGCGGGAGGAATGTCCCTGAGCGTATAGCGGAGATCGTGGGCGGAGTGGCCGAGGGCTGCGTCCGGGCGGGGTGCGCCCTTACAGGCGGCGAGACAGCGGAGCATCCGGGCCTTATGAAGGAGGATGAATACGATCTGGCGGGGTTTGCCGTGGGGATCGTCGACAGGGAAAGGATGCTTGCGCCTTCGAACGTATGTGAAGGGGATGCCGTTGTGGCGCTGCCGTCCACAGGCGTCCACTCCAACGGCTTCTCGCTGGTGCGAAAAATACTTGCCGACTCCGGCACAGCCCTTACGGACACGTTTCCGGAGCTTGGGGGCAGGAGCATCGGCGAGACGCTTCTCACACCCACCGCGATTTACGTAAAGCCGCTGCTGGCGCTCTTTGAGGCGGTGGAGGTGAAGTCGCTGGCACACATAACAGGCGGCGGGTTTTATGAGAATATCCCCCGCGCACTCCCGAAGGGACTGGGGGCGGTGATAGACCGGGCGAGTCTCAGGACGCCTCCCATCTTCGGGCTGCTTCAGAGGCTGGGGGATGTCCCGGCAAGGGAGATGTTCAATGTCTACAATATGGGCGTCGGCATGACGGCTGTAGTCGCCGGGCGCGACGCTGAGCGGTCGGTGGAGCTTCTGCGTGAAAACGGAGTGGATGCCTATGTCTGCGGCAGCATACACCGGTCGCAGACGGGGATAAGTATATGCTGAGAGCCAGAATTGCGGTTCTCGTCTCCGGAGGCGGGACGAATCTTCAGGCGCTTCTGGACGCAGAGCGCTCCGGGAAGCTCAGAAGCGGAGAGATAGTCCTGGTTGTCTCAAATGTGAAGAGCGCCTATGCCCTGGAGCGGGCGGAGCGGGCCGGAGTTCCGGCGCTTTTCATCTCAAGAAAGCGGAACGGCGGCACCCAGGAGGGGTTTGAAAGGGCGCTTCTTGAGAAGCTTGAGGAGTATGAAATTGACATCATAGTTCTGGCCGGCTTCATGAGCATCTTAAGCGGCGACTTTACGCGTCGCTACCCTGAGCGGATCATAAACATACACCCGGCCCTCATACCGTCCTTCTGCGGGAAGGGGTATTACGGACTTAAGGTCCATGAGGAGGCGCTGAAGCGCGGAGTGAAGGTCACCGGGGCCACGGTGCATTTTGTGAATGAGATACCCGATGGGGGAAGAATAATAGCTCAGAAGGCTGTTGACGTACGCGATGGTGATACGCCGGAGACGCTCCAGAAACGCGTCATGCAGCAGGCCGAGTGGGTGCTTCTGCCGGAGGCGGTTGAGGCCGTCTCGGCTGAGCTTTTAAAAGAATGGGGGAGTTTGTGATGCAGAATATAAGGCGGCTTCTGGAGGCCAACACATACCCGGGGAGGGGAATCATACTGGGTAAAACTGCCGACGGCCGCAGCGCAAGGGCGCTCTATTTCATCATGGGCAGAAGTGAGAACAGCCGCAACCGTATCTTTGAGGCGACGGAGGACGGCATACGCACCCGCGCCTGGGACCCCGAGAAGCTTGAGGATCCAAGCCTTATAATCTATCACCCGGTGCGCTTCATGGGTGCGCTGACGATAGTCACCAACGGCGACCAGACGGACACCATACGTGACTGCCTGGCGGCAGGACACGGATTCCGTCACGCTCTGCGCACGAGAACCTTCGAGCCGGACGGGCCGAACTGGACACCGCGCATATCCGGCCTCATCCACGAGGACGGGTCGTTTGAGATGTCAATTCTGAAAAGCGACGGCGGGGACCCCTCCTGCTGCTGCCGGTTCGTGTTCAGCTACGAAAATCCCAAGCCCGGCACAGGGCGTTTTATCAGCACATACAAGCATGACGGAAACCCGATACCCTCCTTTGAGGGCGAGCCTGTGCCGGTCGGTGTGGCGGGGAGCTTCAACGAGTACGCGGAGGGCGTCTGGGCGTCGCTGAATCCAGACAACAAGGTGTCGCTTTACGCGCTGGACATCGATCTGGCCACCGGAGAGCGCCGCCAGCGGATTTTTAATAAAAACGGAGAGGCATGAACATGAGAGAATTCGAGTTGAAATACGGCTGCAATCCCAACCAGAAGCCGGCGAAGCTTTTCATGCGGAACGGCGGGGAGCTGCCGGTGGAGGTTCTGAACGGGCGGCCCGGATACATTAACTTTCTGGACGCGTTGAACTCGTGGCAGCTGGTGAAGGAGCTTGAGCGGGAGATCCACCTGCCCGCGGCGGCCAGCTTCAAGCACGTCTCACCCGCTGGGGCGGCGGTGGGCACTCCCCTTCCGGAGGCGCTCAGGAGAGCCTGCTTTGTGGACGACATAGAGGGGCTTGATGACTCGGGCCTGGCCATGGCGTATGCCAGGGCAAGGGGCACGGACAGAATGAGCTCTTTCGGGGACTGGATAGCGCTGTCGGACGTGTGCGATGAGACGACGGCACGCATAATAAGACGCGAGGTGTCTGACGGAGTGATCGCTCCGGGGTACACGGAGAAGGCGCTGGAGCTTCTGCGGGGGAAAAAGAAGGGCGCGTACAACGTGGTCAGAATCGATCCGGGCTATGTCCCGGCCCACGAGGAGACAAAGGATGTCTTTGGCGTGACCTTCTCCCAGGGCAGAAACGACTTTAAGATTGACAGTGAGCTTCTTAAGAATGTGGTTACGAAGAATAAGGAGATACCTGAGTCCGCAAAGCGGGATCTTATCATCTCCCTCATCACGCTTAAGTACACCCAGTCAAACTCCGTCTGCTATGCTTATGACGGCCAGGCGATAGGCGTCGGCGCAGGTCAGCAGAGCCGTATACACTGTACAAGGCTCGCCGGCGGCAAGGCGGACACATGGCATTTAAGACAGAGCGCGAAGGTGCTGGAGCTCCCGTTCAGGGAGCGCCTCGGCAGAGCCGACAGGGACAACGCCATAGACGGCTACATCAACAAAAACGAGGAGGATGTGACTGCCGACGGCGTGTGGCAGCGGTTTTTCACCAGACGCCCTGAGCCCTTCACCGAGGAGGAGAAGCGGGCATGCCTTGACGCTGTCCATGGCGTGAGCCTGGGCTCCGACGCATTTTTCCCGTTCGGTGATAACATAGAGCGCGCGGCGAAAAGCGGCGTAAAATATGTCGCGGAGCCCGGAGGCTCAATGCGTGATGACAATGTCATAGAGGTCTGCGACAGATACGGTATGGCGATGGCCTTCACCGGCATGCGCCTGTTCCACCATTGACGCGTGTCCTGCATGGGTATGCGATTGCTCGCTGCGATACTGGCGGTGCTTTTAACGCTCTCCGGGTGCAGCCCGGGGGAGCAGGAGCCGGACCTGACGCCTTATCCGGGCGATGAGGTGACGCAAGGGCCGGAGGCGGCGACGGATAAGGAGGCGGCGACGGAACCGGGACAGGAGCCCGAGACGGCGATGGAACCGGAGACGGAGCATGAGCCGGAGGCGGAACCGGAGACGGATAAGGAACCGGAGATGGCGATGGAGGCGGAACCCGAGGCGGAGCCGGAACCGTCTGATGATGCGTTTGTTCCGGTGAGCGAATATCTGCCGGGGGTCTATGTGGATCTTAAATACTCAGGTGAGGATAACTTCACAGGGTGCGTCATCTACAGCTTCACCGGCGCGTGGCTGAGATACGGTACGGTAAAGAAGCTCAGGCTTGTATGTCAGGAGCTGGAGGAGATGGGGTACACTCTTCTCATCTGGGACGCATTCAGGCCGACGCAGGCGCAGTTCAAGCTCTGGGAGGTCTGTCCGGATCCCACATATGTGGCGAACCCCGAGCGGGGGTTTTCATCCCACAGCCGGGGCAATACGGTGGATGTGACGCTGGCGTACGGCGATGGAACTCCGCTCCCGATGCCCACGGGCTTTGACGATTTTTCCGAGCTTGCCGACCGGGATTATGGGGATGTGACGGACGAGGACGCGCTTGAGAATGTCAGGCTGCTGGAGGATATAATGACCGCGCACGGGTTCAGGCCCTATGAGGGGGAGTGGTGGCACTTCTCAGACGAGGACCAGTACCCGGTGGAGGAAGATTTTGTACCAGAGGAATAAAGAGAGGATGGGGAATGCATGAAGATCATGGTAGTCGGCGGCGGAGGCCGTGAACACGCCATCATAAAGGCGCTGAAGAAAAATCCGGAGGCGGAGACAATATATGCTCTTCCGGGGAACGGTGGAATCGAGGCAGACGCCGAGTGCGTCCCCATTGGAGCGAAGGATATAGAGGGGATTGTCCGTTTTGCCGTGGAGGCCGGCGTGGACTACGCCGTTGTCGCACCTGACGATCCGCTTGCCATGGGCGCTGTGGACGCGCTTGAGGCGGCGGGGGTGAAGTGCTTCGGGCCAGAAAAGGACGCAGCCATCATAGAGGGCAGCAAGGTATTTGCCAAGAACCTCATGAAGAAGTACCACATCCCGACAGCCGAGTACCGCGTGTTTACAAGCGCGGCAGAGGCGCTGCAATACGTCTCCGACGCGACGCCTCCGACGGTCGTGAAGGCCGACGGCCTGGCTTTAGGGAAGGGCGTCACTATATGCTGGACGGTTCAGGAGGCACAGGACGCGATCCGGGCCGCCATGGAGGATAAGGTATTCGGAGAGAGCGGCAACTCCATTGTCATAGAGGAGTATCTGACAGGCCCGGAGGTATCGGTTCTGGCCTTCACGGACGGCGAGACCATAGTCCCTATGGTGTCGAGCATGGATCACAAGCGGGCGATGGATGGGGACGAGGGACCAAACACCGGCGGGATGGGTGCGGTTGCGCCAAACCCGTATTACACGCCGGCTGTGGCCGAGAGGTGCATGAAGGAGATATTTCTTCCCACTGTCGCGGCGATGAATGAGGAGGGGCGGACCTTCAGGGGATGTCTGTACTTTGGCCTGATGCTGACGCCGGATGGGCCAAAGGTCATAGAGTATAACTGCCGGTTTGGCGACCCTGAGACGCAGGTGGTGCTGCCGCTTCTGAAAACAGACCTTCTCACCGTCATGCGTGCGGTGACAGATGGGCGGCTCTCGGAGGTCAGTGTGGAGTTTTCCGCGAAAAAGGCCTGCTGTGTGGTGCTGGCGTCCAGGGGGTACCCGGTGAAGTACCAGAGCGGATATTCAATAGTCCTGCCTCCGCCTGAGAGGAACCGTGAGATATATGTTGCAGGGGCCACGCTGGTTGACGGCGGCCTCAGGAGCCATGGAGGACGGGTAGTCGGGGCGGTTGCCGTGGAGGATACGCTTGAGGCGGCAATCTCCGGGGCATATGATTACGTCCGCAAGGTGAAATTTGACAACGGTTTCTGCCGGAGTGATATAGGAAAGCGCGCCTTGGAGGCCAGGAGAGGGGCAAGGGGATAGATGGTTTACAGAGTTTTCGTTGAGAAGAAGGAGGGGCTGAGACTGGAGGCGGCCTCTCTGCTTACGGATATCCGGGAGTTTCTGGGGATAACGGCGCTTGAGAGCATAAGGGTTATAAACCGATATGATGTGGAGGGTATAAGCGAGGCTCTCTTCAGAAGGAGCTGCGCTGCTGTCTTTGCCGAGCCGCAGCTTGATGATGTGACGTTTTCGCTTGACGTACCGGATGGGGCGAATGTATTCGCGGTCGAGTATCTGCCGGGCCAGTTTGACCAGCGAGCGGACTCCGCTGCGCAGTGCATACAGATACTCTCCCAGGAGGAGCGGCCTCTCACAAGAACGGCAAAGGTCTATGTGCTCAGAGGGGATCTGACGCCGGAGGAGCTTGAGCGGATAAAGCGCTATGTCATAAACCGGGTGGAGTCAAGGGAGGCGGAGCTTGCGGAGTTTAAGACGCTGAGGTCTGAATATGATATTCCGGTCTCAGTTGAGACGCTTGACGGCTTCCGGGAGCTCACCGATGAAGGCGCTTTCGGGTTTGTGTCCAGGTACGGCCTTGCCATGGATGAGGATGACCTTCGCTTCTGCCGGGACTATTTTCGCAGGGAGGGCCGTGACCCGACCATAACAGAGATCCGCATGATAGACACCTACTGGTCTGACCACTGCCGGCACACAACCTTCCTGACATACCTTGAGAATGTCACATTCTCAGACGTGGAAGCGGAACGTGAGTATGAGGAATATCTTAAGCTGCGCGAGGAATCCGGCGATAAAAAGCCGGTGTGCCTCATGGACGTCGCCACCATTGGCGCAAGGTATCTAAAGCGCAAGGGACTTCTCCCGAAGCTTGATGAGTCGGACGAGATAAACGCATGTACAGTCAGGCTTCAGATAGAGGTGGACGGCAAACCGGAGGACTGGCTGCTGCTTTTCAAAAACGAGACGCACAACCACCCCACCGAGATAGAGCCCTTCGGCGGGGCCGCCACGTGTATCGGCGGGGCCATAAGAGATCCGCTGTCCGGGCGCAGCTATGTGTATGCCGCCATGCGCGTAACAGGTGCGGCGGACCCGACAGCACCGGTTTCGGCCACGCTGCCGGGCAAGCTCCCGCAGCGCAAGCTTGTCACCGGCGCTGCGGCGGGCTACAGCTCCTATGGGAACCAGATAGGCCTTGCCACCGGCATTGTAGATGAGCTCTACCACCCGGGGTACGCGGCAAAGCACATGGAGATAGGCGCGGTTCTGGGGGCCGCTCCGGCTGAAAATGTCCGTCGTGAGACGCCGGAGGCCGGGGATGTGGTGATACTCCTCGGAGGCCGCACAGGACGTGACGGCATAGGCGGAGCAACGGGGTCCTCCAAGGCCCACGATGAGCACTCGGTGGAGAGCTGCGGCGCACAGGTGCAGAAGGGCAACGCGCCTGAGGAGAGGAAGCTGCAGCGCTTATTCAGAAACGGGGAGGCCACCAGACTCATAAAGCGCTGCAATGACTTCGGAGCCGGAGGAGTGTCAGTGGCAGTGGGGGAGCTGGCCGACGGACTGCGCATAAGGCTTGACGCCGTGCCAAAGAAGTATGAGGGCCTGGACGGCACCGAGCTTGCCATCTCCGAGTCCCAGGAGCGGATGGCTGTGGTAGTCGCCGCGCAGGACAGAGATCGGTTTATACAGCTTGCCGGGAGCGAGAATCTGGAGGCGACCGTCATTGCCGTTGTCACCGACGAGCCCAGGCTTGTCATGGAGTGGAACGGAAAAGAGATAGTCAATATATCGCGGGAATTTCTGAACACCAACGGCGCACCTAAGAGGACTGCAGTGCACGTCCCGGAGCCGAGATCTGTGAATGATAAGCGCGGGGACAGCTTTACTGAGAACATGCTGGCCATGGCGGCGGATCTCAATGTATGCTCAAAACGTGGACTTTCAGAGCGCTTTGACTCGACCATAGGCGCGGGGACTCTGGTCATGCCCTTCGGCGGGAAATATCAGCTGACGCCTATACAGACCATGGTTCACAGGCTGCCGGTGCTTAAAGGCCACACGGACGCCTGCTCCTTCATGGCCTGGGGCTATAACCCGGTTCTGTCGGAGCGGGATCCGTTCAAGGGCGCGTATCTGTCGGTGGTGGAGTCAGTCTCGAAGCTCATAGCCGCCGGCGCAGCCTTCGAGGATGTGTACCTGACATTTCAGGAGTATTTCGCAAAGCCGGGGACGGAGCCGGAGCGCTGGGGACAGCCTCTGGCGGCGCTCTTAGGGGCGCTCCGGGCACAGCGGGAGCTTGGTGTGGCGGCCATTGGCGGCAAGGATTCGATGAGCGGCAGCTTTGAGGATCTGGACGTCCCTCCGACGCTTGTATCCTTCGCCGTGACCACGGGACAGGCAAGCGACGTTGTGACGAATGAATTCAAGGCCCCCGGCCACACAGTCTGCTGGCTCAGACCGGAGAGGAAAAACGGCCTTCCGGAGGCAGAGAGCCTTAGGGAGCTTTTCGGTCAGGTGACGGCCCTTGTGAGATCGGGGAGGGCGGCCTCAGTTTATACGCCCACCTTCGGCGGCGCGGCGGAGGCCGTGTTCAAGATGTGCCTGGGCAACGGCATAGGCTTCGCGTTTGACGGCGGAGTGAGTCCGGAGGAGCTCTTTGAGTGCGATTACGGCTCGTTCATAGTGGAGCTTGCGTGCGGGGAGCCCATAGGGCAGGTGCTCGGATGCACCCTTACTGAGCGGCATCTGCGCACCGCCGGCGAGTGCGTGAGCCTGGATGAGATGCAGAAGCTCTGGGAGGGGCGGCTGGAGCGGGTGTACCCCACGAAAACCGATACCTCGGGAGATGTGCAGAGCTTTGACTTCACTGCCGTAAACCGCCCGGCGCCGGGAATAAGGGTGGCCCGTCCCAGGGTTTTAATACCTGTCTTCCCCGGCACAAACTGCGAGTATGATACAGCGAGAGCCTTTGAGGACGCGGGCGCGGAGGCCAGGATTTTCGTTGTGAGAAATCTGACGCCGGACGACATCGCAAGGTCCGTTCAGGAGTTTGCAGGGCTTGTGGATGAGTCGCAGATAGTGTTCATACCGGGCGGGTTCTCCGGCGGGGACGAGCCGGACGGCTCCGGCAAGTTCATAACCGCATTCTTCCGGAACGGCGCGGTCTCGGAGGCTGTCACGCGTCTGCTTGCCGACAGGGACGGACTCATGGGCGGGATCTGCAACGGCTTCCAGGCGCTCATAAAGCTGGGCCTTGTGCCCTATGGGCAGATAGTTGATACGGATGTGACATCGCCCACGCTCACATTCAATACGATAGGCCGCCACCAGTCCAGGGTGGTGCGGACGAGGGTGGCGTCAAACAAGTCCCCGTGGCTTGCCGGGACAGCGCCCGGGGAGATTTACAGCGTCCCCATCTCTCACGGAGAGGGACGTTTCCTGGCGACGGCGCAGATGGTTGCGACGCTGGCGGAGAAGGGACAGATCGCCACACAGTATGTGGACCTGGACGGGAACCCCACGATGGACATCTCAGGGAACCCCAACGGGGCGGTGTCGGCGATAGAGGGCATAACCTCCCCGGACGGCAGAGTCCTCGGGAAGATGGGACACAGCGAGAGAACAGGCGGGCTCTACAGGAACGTGCCCGGCGAGTACGATATGAAGCTCTTCAAGTCAGCTGTGCGGTATTTCGCGTGATATGGCTGACGGCGGCGCCCCGGATTCGACATGGTGACGGCGCAGCAGGGAAACATTCAGCAAGGTCAGAAAGGACCGGGAGGATCTCATGACACCTTTATCCGACACACGCTCCATCAAGCTTTCCGCGAAGGATATCATCAAAAGGAGGACCATGGCGATCCTCCTCATGTCGGCGCTCTTTGTGATTCTGCAGACGCTGACCGAAACTCTTGCGAACCAGACCTCCGGTCAGGCGCAGTACCAGAGTCAGGTCACGGACACCATGAGCGACCTCATGGACTCGGGCGTGCTGGACGAGTATCTCACAACTCAGGATTCGGCCCGACAGGAGGAGCTGTTTGAGCAGATAATGGCGTCTATGCCGGAGTATGAGCTCCCGGGCACGTTCGCCCTTATCCTGACGGTAGTGGTGAGCATCGCCACCATACTTCTCAGCGTTGGATACCAGTATCACACTCTTCTGGAGAGCAGAGGGGTGGAGACAAACTTCAGATCACTTTTCTATGCGTTCAACAGGCCCTTGAAAGCGCTGGCGCTGCAGCTTGTGACTTCCGTTCTGACTGCGCTGGGGACACTGCTGCTTATCGTGCCGGGGGTGATATTGTCCCTTCGATACAGCATGGCGCTCATGGTTCTGTTCGACCACCCGTCGTATGGGGTGTTCAAGTGCATGCGGGAGTCGGCCAGGCTCACCCGGGGGAATAAGATGCGGCTTTTCAAGCTGGAGCTGTCCTTCCTCCCGTGGATCCTGCTGTCGACGGTTGTGATGACGCTCACGCTGCTGCCGGTGCTGGATCTGTGGGTGTACCCGTACTACTTCATCTCGAGGGGGATATTCTACTCGCAGCTCACCGCCGGGAACTGGGGCGAGGCGGGAGCGCAGCCCTTTGAGGAGTGACCTTACGGAAGCTGAGGAACGAATGCGCCTCAGGGATAATCGGCTCTTTCCGCCGGAAGTGCGCTCCAGGCCTTAAACACCTGATGCGTTTATGGCCGTCGCGCCATTCTCGCGGAAAAACCCCCGCAGATTCCCCTCGCAGATTTATTCTACAGCTTTCTTATGAACGCGCCGGGCTCGCAGCGCGGAGACCCGGCGGAATCAGGAGGGAAGGACGATGGTAAAAAAGCTTGCCGTGTGTCTCACGGCTCTGGCGCTGCTGCTGAGCGGCTGCGCCGGAAAGGATACGGACGACTCCTCGTGGAAGGAGCAGTATGACCTCGGAGTGAGGTATCTCAGCGAGGGGAGATATGAGGAGGCCATATTGGCCTTCAACGCGGCAATCGACATAGATCCCGCCCGTTCGGACGCCTACATCGGCCTGGCCGACGCATACAGCGCATCAGGCGACACCGACGCAGCGCTGAAGGCCCTGAACAGCGGCATTGAGGCGACGGGTGACAAGGTGCTGACGGAGAAGCTACGGGAGCTTCAGGAGCAGGAGACTGATGAGGGCACACCGCCGTCAGACGACACCGCGCTGCAAGGCGACGATACGTCGGAGGAGGTGGGCACTGTGGAGATAGCCGGGCTTGAGGTACCCTTGAATGCTGAGGAGCTTGACCTTACAGAGAGCGGGGTCACCGACCTTGCCGCCATTGCGCAGCTTTCGGAGCTTAAAAGCCTGAATCTCAGCTGGAACAGCGTTCAGGACCTCTCGCCTCTGCAGAGCCTTCCGAATCTCACTGAGCTTAAGCTCGACAACTGCGGCATAACTGATATATCGGATCTCAGCGGCCTCTCCGGGCTTACGGAGCTGTCGCTGCAGAATAACGGGATATCCGATCTCACTCCCCTTTCCGGCCTCACCGGCCTTACAGTTCTCAGCCTTGGGGAGAACAACATATCGGATCTCACACCCATATCCGGCCTTGTGGGACTTACATCCCTTACGCTGTGGCGCAACAATATTCAGGATCTCTCGCCCTTATCGGGCCTTACGAATCTTGAGTCGCTCTCACTGTGGCAGAACCAGGTGTCGGATATATCGGCGCTGTCGTCGCTGACAGCGCTCACGGACCTGGACCTTGAGAAAAACAGCGTCAGCGACCTTACGCCCTTACGCGGACTTACAAATCTCACAAGGCTCGTCCTCACGGAGAACATGGTGGAGGATGTGACGGCGCTGAGAGGACTTGTGAACCTTGAGACGCTGCGGCTCCAGGCCAATCAGATCTCAGACGCCACAGCGCTTTACGGCCTTAAGAGCCTGGAGATACTGGACATATCGTGGAATCTCCTGGACGATGAGCAGCTTGCGGAGCTTGAGAGGAATCTGCCAGACTGCCAGATGTGACGGCGCTCCGCGGCTTGCCTTAAAAGGGTGAGACGCGCCTTATTGCCAGGACAATATCCGCGGAATCTGTCCTTATAAACAGATTTCGCGGATAAATTGAAAAGACCTTCTTGTAATACCTTGTCAAATCTGGTAGAATACCCCAGGGAATTTTAATAAAGCTTTTAAAAAGGTCATAGGAGACGAGCGGGTCTTTGTCGCCGGAAATGCGCCCTCGGACTTTGAGGCATCGCTGCCATTTAGCGCATTTTCACGAAATTCTCCCGCAAATCGCCCATGACGTCTTTTCCGAAGCTTCGGAGAATTTAACTGGGGAGGAAATTGTCAATGGACAGGGCGGAATTTAATTCCGATATGAGAAAGCGGGGCATGAAGCAGTGTACCGTCGGCTTTACCGGCGTCGTGGACGGGATGCCGGTGACGGTCTCGTGGATCAATAAGAGGAACGTCAGCATGGTGCTGGCGATGGACCAGGGGACCTGGAAGCAGAGCTCAAGACAGCTTAAATCGGAGCTTAAGACGATGGACGCCTCAGCCGGGCATGACGGGAAAAAGCTCACGGTGGCGATGAGGACCGATAAGCTCGATGACGTGTATGAGGAAGGCTTCCGTCAGGCGGTGCGCATGCTCAGGGGAATGGGTATCCGCGTCCCCGATGTGTGCGGGCTGTGCGGAAAGGGCGGCTGCAACGCGGCGGCTCTCATAAGCGGCTGCGCGTCGCCGATACACACGGACTGTCTGGAGAACCTCATTGAGGACGCCCAGCTGAAGGCCAGCAGAATCAATGTGGAGGGCAATTACGCCACCGGCCTTATCGGCGCGTTTCTTGGGATGCTTGTGGGGACGATTCCGTCGTTTCTCACTATCATAGTTGCAGAGAGAATTTACGCGCTGCTGTTTGCGTTCATGCCCCTGGGCGCGTACTATGGCTACTCGCTCTTCAAGGGGCGCATGAACAAAATGGCGGCGGCAGCTTCCATCATAATGGGCATATTGGGAGTGTATGTGCTGGAGTACGGCCTGGCCGCCTATCAGCTTGTGGCGGAGGAGGGCTACACTGTGGGTGAGTCGCTGACGATAATCGGCGCACTCATGACGGTGCCCGAGGTGTGGCTGGAGATTACAAAGGGCTCCATAATGGAGATAATCTTTGTGGGGCTGGGGATACTCTATGTGTGGAGCGTAATAACGAAAAACGCCGCTACGGAGAAGAACACCGTGGAGTCTGTCCGCTCCACCTGCGTCCCGTATACAGGCTCCGGGTCCCTCACGGGCGGTGTCCCAGACAAAGCGGAAAACCCGTAAGGGACTCCCCATTGTAGGTGTGGGACGAAGCATCAGAGCATTTCTGGCCACAGCAGACACTGCTGTGGCCAGAGAAGCATTAACAGAGCATCACGTCCAGGAGCATCATCAGTGCAAATCCGGAAACTATGCCCATCGTTGCGAAATATGGCCGGTCTGCCTTGTTTTGCTGGCACTCCGGTATGAGCTCGTGCACGGCCACCAGAACCATCGCCCCCGCGGCAAAGGACAGCGCATACGGGAGCACAGCCTCCGCGCAAACGACGAGTGCAGCGCCAAGGACACCCGCGACAGGCTCCACAATTCCGGAGGCCTGACCAATAAGAAAGCTCCTGAGCCTTGAGCAGCCCTCCCTGCGAAGCGGCAGGGATACGGCGGCGCCCTCGGGGAAGTTCTGCAATCCGATGCCGACGGCGATGGTTATGGCGCCCATGAGGCTCTCAGGCGAGCTGCCGCAGCGCTGAAGCGCTCCAAAGGCCACGCCGACGGCAAGGCCCTCAGGGATGTTGTGGAGCGTAATTGAGAGCACAAGCAGGACGATGCGTCTCAGCCGTTCACCGCGCATCCCGGGAGCGCTGTCGGCGCGGAAGGCAGCACCTGTGACGATCTTGTCTGATCCCCACATGAATACAGCGCCCAGCAGGAACCCTGACGTGGCGACTAGCCATGCCGGAGCGGCTGCGGCCTCCTCGGCGCGCTGTATCGCCGGCTGGAGCAGCGACCAGAAGCTGGCCGCTATCATCACGCCTGAGGCGAAGCCGAGCATCAGGTTGAGCGCCCTGGGGTCCGGCCTTCTGAAGAACACCACCGTCGCCGCGCCAAGAGCCGTCAGAAGCCATGTGCCTGTCGTCGCCGCAAGCGCAATCAGGACTGTATGATTCATTGTACACCTCCTGTCGTCAACCCAGTATATTGAGCAGGCGTGCCTTGTGTTACATGTCATTTTCCGCCCGGAAAACCCGGGAGGAGCCGCCGGAAGCGCCGCTGCGGCGGCGTGCGCCTTAGCGTCGATTAACAAAACCTGCTGCCGGCGTTATATATAGATAAGCTTGAGGTTATTTAAGCTTCCAACACTGTTGATTTTCATACCCGTATGATGCTATAATAACTAAGGCAAAGATGTCCCAGCACTGAAGGCGGCGGGTTCTATTTTCAAAATCACCGTGGGGGATAAATCCCACGCTTATTTCTAAGGCGGCAAACGCCGCCCTTTGCCACGCTAAAATGACTGGGCAGCGCCCTTATTGAACCGCACGGCGGCTGTCACGCGTCTTCTAAACCGCTCTCCGGGCGCGTGGCCGGCTATGGACACAGGGAGTGTGTCTGAGAGATTTAAAAAGGAGTATAAAGTCCACAATGCATATCCGCAGACAGGGAAAAAGGCAGATTGCGCCAATCAGGCTGATAGTTGTGAGCTTTCTCACAGTAATATTCATTGGGACGATCCTGCTCACGCTCCCGGTGAGCTCCGCGGATCACAGCGGCACGGATTTTATTGACGCGCTTTTCACCGCCACCAGCGCGGCCTGTGTGACCGGGCTGACGCCTGTGAACACCGGGCTCTACTGGAGCCTCTTCGGCCAGTGCGTAATACTTGTTCTCATACAGATCGGAGGACTTGGCGCGATGACCATCATACTGGGCCTCGTGGCGCTTGTGCAGGGGAGGGTGAGCCTGCAGAGCACCAGGATCCTCATGCAGTCAGCCGGGAACGACAGGCTGAGCGGCATGCGTACTCTGATAAGAAGGACCTTCCTCGGCACTCTCATCTGTGAGGGCGCCGGCGCTCTGGTGCTGTCGTTCAGGTTTATCCCCGCCTTCGGCTGGGGGAGGGGGATATATTACTCCGTCTTTCATGCCATCTCCGCCTTCTGCAACGCCGGCTTTGACGTCCTGGGCGACTATAACGGGGGCTCCTCGCTGTCCGCGTTCTCCACCGATTTTGTAGTGAACATCACCGTTATTCTGCTTATAGTGGTGGGGGGCCTGGGCTTTATAGTCTGGGACGATCTGCTGGACTGCCGTTTTAAGGTAAAGAACCTTAAATTTCACACAAAGCTGGTGCTGGCCACCACCGGCATCCTGCTGGCGGGGAGCTTCGTTTTGTACTTTGTGTTTGAGTATGACCACGCTTTCAAAGGCTACTCGGTGTCGGAAAAGCTTCTTCTTGCGCTCTTTCAGGCGGTGACACCCAGGACAGCCGGCTTTGCCACCGTGGACTTCACGAGGTTTTCGGATTCCGGACTTGTGCTCACCATGGTTCTCATGCTGATTGGCGGCTCCCCGGGCTCAACCGCCGGGGGTATAAAGACGACAACACTTGCCGTGGTGCTGCTGAATACATGGGCGACAGCCCTTAAAAAACCGCCCGCTGTATTTAAACGCAGACTGGATGACCCCACCGTCCGTCAGGCGGGGGCAATCGTCTCAATATATGTCGTCGCCATACTTGCAGCGATCATGATCATATGCTCCGTCGAGGCGCTGCCGCTGAGGGAGGCACTCTTTGAGGTGATCTCCGCCATCGGCACAGTGGGACTTTCCATGAACGTGACGGCCTCGCTGAGCTATGTGGCGAAATTCATCCTCACAGTATTCATGTTCGCAGGACGCATAGGCGGGCTGTCCGTGGCCTTCGCCCTCTCGGCAAACCAGACCCAGCCTCCGGTCAGCTACCCGGCAGGGAGAGTTCTCATAGGCTAAATTACCGGACACAGTCCTGTAAGGCCGCATTGGACACTTATCTCCGGCTCGCCGGCGCCGGCAGGTTAATTTCATATACAAGGAGCAAGATCATATGAAGTCTGTTCTCATCATAGGCATGGGCCGCTTTGGCAGACACCTTGCCGCCAAGATGGAGGAGATGGGCAATCAGGTGATGGTCATTGACAAGGACGCCGACATCATCGACATGCTGTCCTCCCGTTACACGGAGTGTTCAATAGGCGACTGCACCAAGGAGCCGGTGATTGCCTCCCTGGGCGTCGACAACTTCGATATCTGCTTTGTCACGATAGGCGAGGACTTTCAGTCGTCGCTGGTGATCACGGCGCTGCTGAAGCGCTACGGGGCGAGGACTATAGTCTCAAAGACCAGCCAGGATATCCAGTCGGATCTGCTGCGTCAGATAGGCGCCACCGAGATCGTCTACCCGGAACGGGAGATCGCGGAGAGAGTCGCCGTGCGGTACAACGCCGACAACATCTTCGATTTCGTCCCGCTCACGGGCGAATATGCCATTTACGAGATACCAATAATCCCGGAGTGGGCGGGTCAGACCATTATGGAGGTCAATGTCCGCAACAAATACAATATAAATATAATAGCCATAAAGAAGGAATCGGGCCTCGCTCCAATGCCCACAGCCGGCTACACCTTTGTCAGAGATGACCACATAATTGTGATAGGAAAGTCCACGGACGTGTTCAAGCTGGCCGCAAAAGCAAAGTAGCAGGTGGAGAGCCCTGGCTTGGGACGGGACAGATAAAATTGAGGCCGCTCTGAAGGATCGGCGCGGCGATAAGCCTTCAAGAGGCCACTTGAGGATTGGAGGGATACGGGATGCCCATTAAGATACCAAACGAGCTTCCGGCATACAGGACACTACAGGAAGAGAATATATTTGTGATGACGGAGACCCGCGCCACAAGCCAGGACATCCGGCCTTTGAGGATTGCGCTCCTGAATCTGATGCCCACAAAGATTGAAACGGAGACACAGCTCTCGCGCCTTCTTGGAAACACCCCCTTGCAGGTGGAGCTGGAGCTTCTGCAGACTCGCACCCACAGGGCGACCCATGTCTCCGAGGAGCACATGCTCGCCTTTTACAGGACCTTCGAGGATGTCAGGGACCAGAAATTTGATGGTCTTGTGATCACAGGTGCGCCGGTGGAGCACCTGCCCTTTGAGGAGGTGGAGTACTGGAGCGAGCTCTGCGAGGTGATGGAGTGGAGCAAGACCCATGTGTACAGCACCTTCCACATCTGCTGGGGCGCACAGGCGGGGCTATATTACCACTACGGCATACCGAAGGTACCGCTGGAGAAGAAGCTTTTCGGGATATTTCCCCATCAGGTGGACTATAAGCGGGGAATACTCATGCGGGGGTTTGACGATGTGTTCTATGCTCCGCACTCCCGGCACACCACAGTGAGGCGCGAGGATGTGGAGGCTGTGGGTGACATACGCATTCTGGCATCCTCCGAGGAGGCGGGGGTGTACGCCATGCAGACGCGCGGCGGACGCCAGGTGTTCATAACAGGACACGCCGAGTACGACCCTGACACGCTGAAAAAGGAATATCTCAGGGACAAGGGCCTGGGGCTCCCCATAGATGTTCCGAAAAACTACTTCCCGGACGACGATCCGTCCAGGCAGCCTCTTGTCACATGGCGGGGGCACGCGAATCTGCTGTACTCCAACTGGCTCAACTGGATAGTGTATCAGGGGACGCCCTATGACCTGGAGCAGATAAGCGAGAAGGGAGCGCACGAGGAGTGAACGACTTCTTAGACAAGCTGAATGCGCTTCGCATTGGCTCTGTGAGCGTCATGAACCTTATATGGGCGGTGCTTATTTTTGCCGGCTTTCTGGTGCTGCGGAAGACTCTCATGAAGTCGTTCGGCAAGGCCATCGGGAGGACGCACCTGGACGGGACGCTCAAGACGTTTCTCTCAGCGGCGGTGAACGTGCTGCTGTGGGCGCTGATCGTCATGATAGTGGCGGACAAGCTGGGCATACCCATGACCTCCCTTGTGGCGCTCTTCAGCGTGGCGGGCCTTGCGCTGTCGCTCTCAATGCAGAGCATTCTGGAGAATCTGTTCTCTGGGATCACCATTCTGGCCACAAGGCCGTTCGCAGCGGGGGACTATGTGGATATAGGCGGCACACAGGGGACAGTGAAATCCGTGGGACTTTTCTACACGACGCTCCTGTCCTATGACGGAAAGGTGGTGCGCATCCCCAACGGGACGGTCGCATCAGAAAATGTCACAAACTTCTCCGCGCACCCGGTCCGCAGGGTGGATCTTGAGATATGCGCGTCATACGACAGTGACCCGGAGGACGTTTGCGAGGCGCTGAGGGAGGTAGTCAGGACAACTGACGGGACGGTTGAGGACCCCGCGCCTCTTATCGGCGTCCTCAGCTATGGCGACAGCAGCATAAAGTACGCGCTCTATGTCTGGGTGGACGCGTCGCGCTTCTTCCCCGTAAAGTTCGCCGTGACGGCAGCAGTCAGCCGCGTTTTCAAGGAGCGCGGAATAACAATGACATATAACCACCTCAATGTGCACCTGGACAAATGAGAGACTCTGCTCAGAAAAGATTAAAGCAGCTTGGAATCGGCCCTTAAAAAAGCGCGGGGGCGCTTTGCGCACCTTGAGATGAGCAGCGCATTCCCGGCAAAAATCCGCCAAGAGCCAATAAGGCATCTTATTTAAGCTACCCTTGGAATACAGGAGAAAAAGCATCGTAGGCAAGAGGCGTAGAGGGCGCAGATCCGGAGGATCTGCGCGGAGAAAAAGAGAGGCGCGTAATGGAAATTGCCAGTGAAATTCTCACTACCGCAGCGGGTGCGGCTATTTTGTTTTTTGACGCGGCAGGGGTACTCATAATGATTGCGCTGGGGGTCATGGCGATTGTTGATCTGGTCCGGCGCTCACCTGAGCTCAGACAGCGGCTGGGAAGGGGAATGGGCACGGCCTTGCAGTTTCTCATGGGCGGCGAGATACTGCGGACGGTGGTGACCCATGAGCTTGAGGACATTGCCGTCATAGGTGCGCTGGTGCTTATAAGGGCTGCAATGGCAATCATGCTGTACTGGGAGACAGGCAGGGAGGAGCGCATGCTGCAGGAGAAGGACTCGCCTTGCAGGAAAGAGGTCAAAGGCAGCGTAAGCGAGTCCGGGCCTTTGCCGGAGAGGGAGATTGCGGCCAGGTGAGGCGCTTTAAGAGGAGCCTTAAAATGACCTGGGAAGAAAGGCCCTCCCCCGGGCAGATCGCCTGACGGGAGGGCGGCGTTGGGAAAGCCCGGGAGATGCGCTTCTGGTACAGGCTCCCCATGGGGGCGCTGGCCTCGGGGCAGATACCGTCATACACCACGGTTGTAAGAAAATCCGCAGCTCACTGCGGATTTTTTCAGTTTTCATGCAACCTTACCCGGAAGAATGCGAGTAGATGACTGAGGAGCTCCGATAAGACAGAGAAGGAGGCGTTGAGATGGACGATCAGCGGATTGTTGAGCTTTACTGGCAGCGGGACGAGAGCGCCATTGATGAGACCGCGGCAAAATATGGCGATTACTGCTATTCTATTGCATATAATATCCTTGACAATCACGAGGACGCTGAGGAGATCGTAAACGATACATACACGGACGCGTGGAACAGTATTCCGCCTCATCGCCCGTCCATTCTGTCGACATTTCTCGGGAAGATCACAAGGCGAAGCGCCATCGATCGGTGGAGGAGGCGCAGCGCGGAGAAGCGCGGCAGCGGGCAGGTTGCGGTTGTGCTGGACGAGCTGGAGGAGTGCATTGCCGACGGGGAGAATGTGGAGGAAGAGGTGGAGGCGAGGGCGCTGTCTTGCGTTATTGACTCCTTCGTTAAGTCGCTGCCTGAACGGGAGCAGAGGGTGTTTCTGTGCCGATACTGGTATATGGATTCAATAGAGTCCGTCTCCGCCGAGCTCGGCTTTTCGCCAAGCAAGGTAAAATCCATGCTCCACAGAATCCGCGGGAAGCTCCGCGCCCGATTGATTGAGGAGGGTCTGCAATGAATGCTGAGGATATTCTGGAAGCGATTGGCAATGTTGACGGGGAGTGTGTAACGAAAGCGAGGGAGAGGAGGAGACACGGCAAGAGACCCTGGGTCGCGGCGGGCGCCCTGGCGGCCTGTGCGGTGCTTGCGTGTGTGATAACGTTTGCCTCGGTGGCGCTTCGCGGTGCAAGCG
Organism: uncultured Oscillospiraceae bacterium; assembly: GCA_964411785.1. Lineage (GTDB taxonomy): Bacteria > Bacillota > Clostridia > Oscillospirales > Oscillospiraceae > RUG626. Next base: position 9,166 of record CAYPMJ010000008.1, on the reverse strand, counting down.
CAGCTGAGAAGGGTGATGCAAACAGAGGCGAGGTGGCAGTCGAATCGGACGATGTGTGGATCTACTATGTGGACGGCGGCGGGATTGGCCGGACAAGCAGGTATCTGCCGCTGTCCCCTGAGCAGATATTCCAGGCCTGGCGGGAGCAGAACGGGATAGGAGATGAGGTGGAGTTCATAAGCGCAAGTATTGACAGCAACGGCAAAACGACAGAATCGGAGTTTGAGGGAGAGGGTGTTGTGGAATATGAGGCGGGCGATTTCTTCATACTCAACTTAACCGTCTCAAAGCGGCTGGAGGAATACTATGACCTCATAGACTCTGAGCTGCTTCTTGAAACGCTGAGACTTACAATGACAGGGTATTCCTCAATTGAATATGACGGGTATAATCTGATACTTGAATGAAGAGAGATGAAGGTGAAACTATGAGAAACAGAAAGACCGCGTGGCTTGTCACAGCGCTGATGGCCGCTGTGATGGCGCTGACGGTTCTCCCGGGTACTGCCGGGGCCGATACGGGTCCAAAGCCATCTGTCCGCATCACATTTGAAAATCTCGGCGACGAGCCCTGCTACGGCACTCTGCTCTCAAGCACGTCAAGCACGGGGCCTGCATCGGCATGGGACGGCAGCGAGGAGGACGCGAAGCACAATGAAAATTCGACCGGCCGGTACAGCTGGATGAGCTATGGGTATGACGTGTGGAAGGCCTTCGTGGACTTCGACGAGGGGGATGATTTTTACTTTCTGCAGGAGGTATGGCGGGTCGATGAGACAAAGGAGCTTGCGTGGACATACTATCCGCCCAGCGAGTTCAAGATCCTGCTGTATTTTCCCGAGACGGGCGAATATGCGGTCAGCGGCGTCTATGAGAGGTACGCCTTTGACAGCTACTACACCGTCAACATGGAGGGGGTGCGGCTCTTCGCTGAATACAATGAGGAGCTCAGCACGGATGAACGCTTAACTGCCTGGAAATCCTACGAATACGGCACCGAGATCGGCTCCCTTGTGGCGCGTATCCTTATAACGATTGCAGTTGAGATGGCGGTCGCGCTGCTGTTCGGATACCGCGAGAAGAAGCAGCTGCTGCTGCTTGCCGGAGTAAACGGCGGCACGCAGATCATACTCAATGTGCTTCTCAATGTGGTCAATTACAGATCCGGCAGGATGGCGTTTGTGGCATACTATGTTCTCTTTGAACTTGTTGTATCTGTAATTGAGGCGGTCTTGTACTTCCGGGTGCTGAACAGGATAAGCCAGAGGCGGAGACCAAAATGGCTTGCCGTTGTCTATGCGCTGACTGCCAACGTCGCATCCTTTGCAGCCGGCATGCTTATCGCAAGGTGGCTGCCGGGAATATTCTGATGGGCGGCGCTTTGGATTAAACATTGCTGTTTTATTTCGAAGATTTTTTAAAAAGATAAGGCCAGGCGGCCCGGCAGTTCAGACTGCGGCCGCCTGGCCGAGCAATATTTTTAAGTGTATCGGGGCTCCGGAGGGCGCAGTCTTTAGGGGACCTTAAGGATTCAGGGGTACGATAGGGACAATAAGACGGATAAGGAGGGCAAGTATGCGCATTTTAATTGCGGAGGACGACCCGAGGCTTCTCAAAACACTGGTTCACATATTGGAGACAAACGCCTTTTCCGCCGACGGCGTCTCAAACGGTGTGGACGCGCTGGCCTACGCGGAGTCCGGTGAGTACGACGGACTTGTTCTGGACATCATGATGCCAGGGATGGATGGGATTCAGGTGCTGAAGAAGCTCCGCGCACAGAACATCACAACTCCCGCCCTGTTCCTCTCGGCCAGGGTCGAGGTGGAACAGCGCGTCGAGGGCCTGGATGCCGGCGCGGACGACTATCTTCCGAAGCCCTTCTCCACCTCTGAGCTGTTGGCCAGGATACGGGCGATGCTGCGCCGGAAGGACAACTACACCCCTGAGCTTCTGAGGATGGGCAGCCTTGTGCTCAACTGCTCAACACACGAGATCTCCGTGGGCGAGGAGACAAGAAAGCTCAGCGGGAAGGAGTTTCAGGTGCTGGAGATGCTGATGCGCAATCCGCGGGTGATCATTACAACAGAGCAGTTTATCACCCACATCTGGGGATGGGAGACAAGCGTGGACACAAGCGTAGTGTGGGTGCATATCTCAAACCTGAGGAAGAAGCTGGATTCAATGGGCGCACCGGTCAGAATCCGCTTTGTCCGCAACGCCGGTTACGCCATGGAGGAGGGCGAATGATATACAGGCTGAGGAAGAGGCTGATCCGGATAAGCGTCCTGTCCGTAATCGTCGTCGTCCTGCTCATCTTTCTGGGAATCTGTGTCATTGGAATAACCCAGCTCAACAGGTCAATGGATGCGCTGACAGACAGGATCTCCAAAAACGGCGGAAAATTCCCGGAGCTTGACGACAGGGAGCGGGGGACGGACCGGGGAGCCGGCCTTTTCATAACGGAGGAGACTCCGTTCACCACGCGCTTTTTTACCGTGAGATATGACGCCTCGGGGCGTCTCATCGCAGCGAATACGGATTTCGTTGCATCTGTCTCCGCCGAGGAGGCGCGGGAGTACGCCTCCCAGGTCATAGCCCTGGGAAAGGAGCGGGGGTGGATCGGCGAATACCGCTATAAGGTGGACTCAACGTCCATGGGACAGAATATAGTATTTGTGTATGGGGACACGAACAGATCCTATACGAACATCATACTGCTGGCGACGGGGTTAGTTCTGTTCGCGAGCTCAGTAATCATCACCACGCTCATCATCGTCTTCTCCAAGCGGGCCGTGAAGCCTGTGGCAGAGAGCTACGAGAAGCAGAAGCAGTTTATCACGGACGCCAATCATGAGCTGAAAACACCCCTGACATTGATTCTGGCCAATCTGGATATCGTCGAGTCGGACATCGGCAAGAACGAGTGGCTTGACGACATCCGCGCGGAGGGTGAACGTATGAGTGAGCTTGTCAGTCAGCTTGTACTGCTCACGCGTATGGACGAGGAGCGCTCGGAGCCAGATTGCACCGTCTTCTCCCTGAGCGACGCGGTGACGGATACGGTGTCCGAGTTTGCGACGCTGGCGGAGGAGAGGGGAAAGCCGCTGTCGGCAGATGTGCAGCCTGGGGTGCAGTACTCCGGGGATGAGGCCGGCATACGGCGGATAATATCCATACTGCTTGATAACGCCATGAAGTACTGCGACGAGGGCGGGGAGGTTGTGCTCACGCTGTCGGAGAGACGGCATCCCGTCATCTGCGTTGAGAACACCTACGCGGAAGTGGACAGCGTCGAGCTGGACATGCTGTTCGACCGCTTTTACCAGGCCAACAGGGCCCGCACGTTTACCGGCGGCTACGGGATTGGACTCTCCATCGCAAAGGCGATCGTTGAAAAGCACCGCGGGGAGATAAGGGCCTACAGAAAGGACGACACACATATTGGCTTTCGTGTGACACTAAAATAGCGCTTTTGCAATGTGTGAAGGACACATATGTCACAAGCGCCAGCGGGGGAGGACTTTCAGGGCAGCCTTTGCATTTGAAGGTATGGCAGACAGTAAATATTTTTGGCGTCAATGTGGCGCATATCTTTAGCCACGCTTAAGCTGACGCCTCTATAATGCCACGAAAGCGGGTCCCGGTAAGAAGGCTGCATCCTTTGCCGATGCTCTCGCCGCGGCCTTTAAGGGCGGCGTGGCGTAAATAAAATGTTTACTTTGAATGCGGAGCTTTCACAGCGCTGACCTTAATGCGGGTCCTGCTTTTAAAGCGGAGGCTTTTTAATGGGCTTTCAGACTTATTTCACGCACAGCTCTGGAGGAAAGGAGGATAGGACGATGGAGTTCAGACATGAATGGAAGATTGAAATAAACGTGGCCGACCATCTGGCTCTCAGCAGCCGCCTTAAGGCGATCATGGAGCCGGATCCCCACGCTGTGAACGGAAAATACAGCATCCGCAGCCTTTACTTTGACAGTCCCACGGACAGGGCGCTGCGGGAGAAGCTTGACGGGGTAAACAGGCGCGAGAAGTTCCGCATCCGGTGCTATAACGGTGACCTCAGCTTTCTGAGCCTTGAGAAGAAGAGCAAGGTGAACAGCCTTTGCAGCAAGCAGACAGCCGTTATATCACTGGAGCAGACGCGGGCGCTGATAGATGGGGATGTGGGCTGGATGATGGACAGCCCGGAGATGCTCGTGAGGGAGCTTCACTGCAAGATGGTGACGCAGCGCCTCGAGCCCAAGACAGTGGTGGAATACGTGCGGGAGCCCTTTGTTTACCGGCCCGGAAATGTGCGGGTGACGTTTGATTACGGGATCCGCACGGGCCTCCGGTGCACAGATCTCCTCAACGCCGGGTCCGTCACGGTTCCGGCGGGAGACGCGCCGGTCCTGATGGAGGTGAAGTGGGACGCCTTCCTGCCGGATATCATCCGCGACGCGATCCAGCTTCCCGGCAGGAGAGCGGCATCCTTTTCAAAATACGCACAGTGCCGTATATACGGCTGACAGATGAAAAGAAAAGAAAGGAAGTTTTTCCATGAGTTTCAGCGATATCTTCAAATCGAGCTTTCTCGAAAACGTCACGAGCGTCAGTATCCTCGATATGGCTCTGGCGCTTATTCTCGCCTTTGGCCTCGGCGTATTCATCTTTCTTATCTATAAGAAGACGTATAACGGCGTCATGTATTCATCCTCCTTCGGCGTGACTTTAATCGCCCTCACCATGATTACCACCGTCGTCATACTCGCGGTGACCTCCAACGTGGTGCTCTCCCTGGGCATGGTGGGCGCGCTGTCCATAGTCCGATTCAGAACGGCAATCAAGGAGCCGCTGGATATTGCGTTTCTCTTCTGGGCGATTGCGGTGGGCATTGTCCTCGCCGCGGGCATGATACCCCTTGCCGTCATAGGCAGCGTGATCATCGGCCTTATACTGCTGGTGTTCGTGAACAGGAAGTCCCACACAAACCCGTACATCGTCGTTTTGCAGTGTGAAAATCACGAGAGCGAACAGGCTGCCAGGGAGTACCTGGAGAAGGCCACCCAGCGCTGCGTGGTCAAGGGCAAGACTGCGCAGAAAGGGTGTGTGGAGCTGAACCTGGAGATCCGTCTCAAGGACGACAATTTAGACTTCATAAACGATCTTTCCGATATGAAGGGCGTATCCAGCGCTGTGCTGGTGAGCTACAACGGGGAGTATATGGAATAAGGAGGGCGACCTATGTCAACGCATAAGCATATTGACGCGGTCTGCGCTGCCATTGTGGTTTTTACGCTGCTCATTACAGTGCTCTTCATGAACGGAGAGGCGATCGGGATCACGGTCCTGGCGACCGAGGATAACAGCGACGAGATGTTTACGGCAAACGATCTGAACTCCGACTGGGACACCTCAGGCGCCACCAGGATCACACTGTCGGACGACGGGAGCAAGGTGAGCGGGAACGGCGCATATGTCAATGCTGGAGATGTCTACATCATATATGCCGGCAAATACGTCCTGTCCGGCGAGCTTGGCGACGGGAGCATAATTGTCGACGCGGACGGCGACGACAGGATATGGCTGATGCTGGACGGCGTCTCTGTCCACTGTGAGGACGACGCGGCTATCCGAATTGAACAGGCGGACAAGGTGTTCATGACACTAAGGGAGGGGACGGAGAATACGATCTCCTCGGGATCTGATTACAGCTCGGAGACTGTCTCGGCAGGTGTTGACGGGGCGATATACTCCCGCGACGACCTCACAATCAACGGGTCCGGGTCCCTTTCGGTCACGGCGGAATATCAGCACGGCATCGTGTGCAATGACGACCTTGTCGTCACAGGCGGCACGATCCTGGTGACGGCGGCGCAGGACGCGATCCACGCAAACGACAGCGTGCGCATTAAGGACGCCCACATCACCCTCACAGCGGGGGACGACGGGGTGACGGCGTCGAACGACGATGAGACATCGTTTTTCTATATGGAGTCGGGAGATCTCTCAATCCCTGCATGCTATGAGGGAATTGAGGCGGTTCAGATCACCATTGCCGGCGGGACCATCGACATAAGTCCCACGGACGACGGACTCAACGCGAACGGTTACAGCGGAAATTCCGCGATAAACATTGTCGGCGGCGACATCACCATCACCGATGGAAACGGCCAGGACGCGGACGGAATCGACTCCAACAAGGATATTTTCATAAGCGGCGGGAGACTGCTTATCAGCGTCGCCGACAGCGGCGGCAGCTGCGCCATCGACTATGGGAGCGAGAACGGCGGCGTGTGCGAGATAAGCGGTGGGACGGTCGTGGCCTGCGGGAGCAGCGGAATGGCGGAGGGCTTCGACTCGACCTCCACCCAGGGCTTCATCATGTATAATGTGACAGCGTCTGCCGGGACCGACGTGGCGGTGAGAGGCGAGGACGGAAGTGAGCTTGTCTCGTGGACTGTCCCCTTCGGCTTCTCCTCCGTCATAGTCAGTACGCCTGAGATGAGCGTCGGAGACACATGCGTGCTTGTCGTGGGCGAGAGCGAGATTGAGACGGTGATTGACAATTCCGGAAATTCCGGTACTTCAGGCTTCGGAGGCTTCGGAGGATCGGGAGGCCGCGGGGACAGCTCCGGAGGGAAGGGCGGCAGCTTCTTTGGCGGAATGGGCGGAGATATGACCGATGGCAGCGATCCGGCCATGGACGGCGCACAGAAGGGCGGCTTTTTTCAGACGGAGGGAGAGGGCGTCTCTGGGTGGAAGACCGGTGCAATGACCCAGGGCACAGCTGACGCCGGGACGGATGAAGGTGTGCAGCCGCCGGAGATCCCGGACGGTGAGTATGGCGGGGACGCGGGGACGCTCACCCAGGGCCGGGGGGACAGTGAGGGCGGGATGCCGGAGCTCCCCCAGGACATGGAAGGCGATGCTGACACCGAACTCCCCCAGGGCGACGCGGTTGGCGACGGCTTTCAGATCGACACATCCCGGGGGGATATGGACTTCGGAGACATCTTCAACCGCGGAGGCATGCAGTCGGATGGCAAGGACAAGTGGAGTACAGGCGGGCAGGGCGACAGTGCATCAGCGGACAGCGCAGTCTCCGTCACGCCTGAGGATATTCTGCTTGTGGGCGTCTCCGCGCTTGTACTGCTTGCAGGATGCCTCATCGCACTCCTATATAAGCGCAGGAGATGAAGCGCCGTATACCTGAGGAAGCTCGGCGCAGTCTTAGGGCACAGCAGGACTTTAAGACAGATGCTTATGGCTCCGATTTAAAAACTAAAAAAACGTGGAGAACTGCTGACCTTGGCAATTCTCCACGTTTTTTTAAGCCGGGACAGCCAAGGGTCAGACCCTTAGCCGGTGCGGGCTAATTTTTAAGACTGTTTATCGGGGCCGGGATCCTGCCGCCGCGGTGAATAAAATCGACGCTCGCGCACTTATTTACCGACATGACCGGCGCGGAGCCCAGAAGGCCGCCAAAGTCCACGGTGTCGCCCACGTTCCTGCCGGGCACCGGGATGAGGCGGACGGCAGTCGTCTTGTTGTTTATCATCCCTATAGCGGCCTCGTCGGCGATCACAGCGGATATGGTCTCCGCACTGGTGTCGCCGGGGACGGCAACCATGTCAAGGCCGACGGAGCAGACGCAGGTCATGGCCTCCAGCTTCTCCAGGGACAGATGACCCGCCGCCGCTGCGCGGATCATGCCGGCGTCCTCGGATACGGGGATGAACGCTCCGGAGAGTCCCCCCACATTGGAGGAGGCCATAACCCCGCCCTTCTTCACAGCGTCATTGAGAAGCGCGAGAGCAGCCGTTGTGCCAGGGGCTCCCACGCTCTCAAGGCCCATCTCCTCCAGAATATCGGCAACAGAGTCGCCCACAGCCGGCGTCGGAGCAAGGGACAGATCAACTATGCCGAAGGGCACACCGAGCCGCCTTGATGCCTCCTGCGCCACAAGCTCACCCATCCGCGTCACCCTGAAGGCCGTCTTCTTAATGGTCTCCGCGACCACATGGAAGGGCTCACCCTTGCACTTCTGAAGGGCGCTGTGAACCACACCGGGTCCCGACACACCCACATTTATGACGCACTCAGGCTCGCCGACACCGTGAAAGGCGCCCGCCATGAAGGGATTGTCCTCCACAGCGTTGCAGAACACCACAAGCTTCGCGCACCCCATACCCTGGGAGAGCTCAGCAGTCTGCTTTATGATCCTGCCCATCTCAGCCACCGCGTCCATGTTTATGCCGGCGCGTGTGGAGGCCACGTTTACGCTGGAACAGACGCGCTCTGTTGACGCAAGCGCCTCCGGGATTGAACGCAGGAGCCTGAGATCGCCCGCTGTGCAGCCCTTCTGAACAAGCGCGGAGAACCCTCCTATGAAATTTACCCCGACGACGCCTGCGGCCGCGTCAAGCGCCTTCGCGAAGGGCACGTAGTCGTCTGTCTCACAGCTCTCACAGGCAATCGCGACAGGGGTGACGGAGATCCGCTTGTTTACTATGGGAATTCCAAACTCGCGCTCAATCTCCTCACCGGTCCTCACAAGGCCCTCCGCCCTCCTTGTAATCTTGTCATATATTTTCTCACAGCATCGCTTCGGATCGGGATCCCCGCAGTCACGTATGGAGATGCCCATGGTGATGGTGCGGATGTCCAGGTGCTGGTGGCTGATCATTTCTATGGTCTCGAGAATTTCAGATGTATTGATCATAGTATACCTCGTATCAGATGCGGTGCATGGCCTCAAAGATGTCCACGCGCTGAATGCGGATATCAAGACCCTTCTCCCGGCCCGACTCCCTGAGAAGCTCAGCCAGAGCGGCAAAATCCACCTTCGACTCGGACACGTCAACCATCATGAGCATTGTGAAATAGTCCTGCATGACCGTCTGGCTTATATCCAGTACGTTTACGTTGTTCTCCGCAAGCAGCGAGCAGACCCCGGCTATGATGCCCACCGAGTCCTTGCCAATGACCGTAACAATTGCTTTCATTGCCGACCTCCAGACACACTGTGTATTTTACAGGCTGAGAAGCCTGAACGCGCAGCCGCGCCCATAGCCCGCCTGTGCAGAGTCTGAGTGAACCCTGCAGCAGAGCATATGATATCATTGTAAAGCAAGGTCGTCAAGAAAAAAGTAAAAAAATCGAAAAAAGGGTATTGACAA
>CAYPMJ010000007.1:29670-36704 GCA_964411785.1 uncultured Oscillospiraceae bacterium | reverse complement strand
GGATGTCTTTGTCCACGCCGCGGGTATTGCCCCGGGGGGACCGGCGGAGGATATCACCCAGGAGACCTGGGATACTGTCATGGCGACCAACGCCACCGGGACATATCTCACCAACGTATCCGTATTCCCATATATGAAGGAACACGGAGGCCATATCATCAACTTCACCAGCGCGGGCGGGATCCAGGGCTACAAGGGTAAGGCGGCCTACGCGGCCAGTAAGGGCGCAGTCACCGCATGGACCCGCTCTGTGGCGATGGAGTGGGCAAAATACAATATCCGCGTGAACATGATCGCCCCGACAATCTGGACACCAATGTATGATAAGACCCGCGCATCCATGACGCCGGAGCAGCTTAAGGCGCACGACGCCTACATGGCAACCGCTATCCCCCTGGGAGGGAAGCTGGGTGACTGCCAGAAGGATTTTGCGCCGATCATGGCGTTCCTTGCAAGCGAGGATGCCCATTATCTGACAGGTCAGGTGATCTGCATAGATGGCGGCACGCTTATGATGCGCTGAAAAAGAAGCGTATACGTTAAAGTGTCCCCGCCGGTCCTTTAAGATCTTAGCAGGGTACGGGCCAATACGCCCATGACGCCACTAAGCTTCACCATCAGATTACTCGTTAGATTACTCATCAAAAGACAGGCTAAAAGCCTGTCTTTTTTAAAGACCGTCTTAAGCCATGGCATCTGCTGCCCAGGGCCTATTTTTTTCCTCCGCCGGCGTGGAAGACGGGCTCTGTACCCTTTATAAGGCGTACAATATTGGACCTGTGCATGAATATGACAAGCGCCGCCACAAGTACGCAGCAGATGATCTGGTATGGCTCCTTTGAGCCTGTTAGAAAGCCGGCCACAGGGAACGCCACAGCGCACACAAGGCTCGCAGCGGACACCCGGCGGGTGATGGCCACGGAGACGGCGAACACCGCCACAAGTATGAGGAACATCCACGGGCTGAGCATGAAGCCGATGGCCGCGCCGACGGTAATTCCCTTCCCGCCGCGAAAGCCGAAGTACAGCGGGAAGCAGTGGCCGGCAAGGCACGCAAGCCCCGACGCCCAGAGTCCGTACTCACCCGCCACAAGCCGCCCCAGCAGCATGGAGCCGACAGTCTTCAATGCGTCGCAGAGGAACGTGGCTATACCGGCGCCCCAGCCGAAGATCCTGGCCATATTTGTGGCTCCCGCGTTGCCGCTGCCCATGCCCCGGATGTCCTTCTTCTTGAATAGACGGGAGACAATGACGGCTGAGGATATGGAGCCGCATAGATACCCTATGATGGCCGACGCCGCAATTTTCAATACTGTGACAAGCACGATTCACACACACTCCAATCACTTATTTCCCTGCAGTCAGAGTACAGCACCCCGAAGACCGCCCCACAGCCGGCAGCGACGAAGTCGGCGAGCTCAGGGCTCGCAGTAGCCCTGAAGCTTCACACGTAAGCTTATAGAAAAATAACCCCATTCCCCATCTTTGTCCAGCCCTTTTTTCAAAAATCAACATAAGAGCGCAAAATCGTATGAAAACAGTGTGCCTGAAGCTCCCGGCAAAAGGATATTAACGCTCCCTGCGCCGGTTTCGCAAAGCCGGATACCGCCATGATACCGCAGGAGCAGCAAGGCGCAGTGCCATGATACCGCAGGAGCAGCAAGGCGCGGCGCTGCACCGTCAAAGCAAAGCGACCCGCCCACGGCCTGGAACCCTCATTGCCGGCGCTGCCCTGCCTACTGCAGCACCAGCGAGTAGTAGTCGTAATCCAGAATCTTCGCTGAGTAGGAGAACCTGTCGCGGACAGTCCACATTATCTCTCTTGCGTAGCTGTCGTCCACCGTCTCACCCTCGTTTGGAGTAAAGGTGTCCGTCTTGGAGCTGTATCGGCCCAGATCCGTTATGAAGCTCCGGTCGTTGAAGATAACAAGACCCGGTGTGTCGGAGAGCATGTCCCGCCCCATGAGAAGCCTTGAGTCATAGGGGAGCCCGAACAGATTTGCCAGCGTCGGCATTATGTCAAGGCTGCAGCACACCTTGTCCACCTTCACAGGCCGCATCTCGCTGTTCCAGATGATGCAGGTGGACCGGTACATCTCAAATGTCTCGTCTATAGTCTCCCCGGCAAGCTCCTCCATCTCGGACACCTCAAGGCCGTATGGGTAGTGGTCGCCGGAAAGGACGATGACCGTATCTTCAAGTATGCCCGCCTTGTCAAGCTCGTCTATCAGGTACTGTATCGCCTGGTCGAGCTCCATCTGACAGGCGATGTACGCGGCTGCGCCCTCGGAGTACCCCGCATCCAGCATGGGCTGCACGTCGGCCTTGTGCTTTGAGGCCATGGAGTTTCCTATGAAGGTGTACTCAAGGTGTCCGCTGACGGTCATGTAGTAGGTGTGGAAGGGCTCGTCGTCTATATACTCAGGTATCGTCTTCTCCATCATCTCAACGTCCGACTCGGGCCATGTCTTCTTCACCTCCAGCCCGTTGCCAACGCCCTTGTAGTCATAGCCCATGTTCGGGTGACTTGAGTCCCTGTCGTAGTACGTGTAGGTGTGATTGTGATATGCCCTGGCTGAATACCCCTCCGCGCCAAGGAGCTTTGCCATCGAGAAGGCCATGTAGTTGGAGCTGCTCCTGGAGTAGCTCCAGACGCCTGATTTGGGCAGCAGACTCGTCATGGTGACGTACTCGCCGTCACTTGTGGACACACCCCATATGGGCGTGTAGAAGTTCTCAAATACGAAGCCCTCGTTGGCCATGCGGGTGAGAGTGGGTGTGTATGTCTCGCTGAGAGCATACCTTGAGAAGGCCTCGCCCACAATCCATATGAGGTTCTTCCCCTCAAAAAGGCCGGTGTAGTGGTTCTTCATTGTGGGCTCAACCTGTGAGAAATACTCATGCATGTCCCGTATGGTGCTGTCCGTCTCACCGGCGATGAGCGCGTCAAAATCTATTTCAAGCACGTTTGGCGTGTAGACCACGGGCTCCTCCTGCGTCTCATCCTCCAGCCCGTTGGGGAGCCACGGCTTGCGCGGGCCTCCCTCCGGCAGGTAGAGCTCTTCAGATGTGGAGACGTACCCGGACGATGAGTCGGGACGTGACCCCTCGCTCTTCTCCGGAAGTATTGTGTTCTTCACATCAAGGCGCATTGTGGTAAGTATCCCGAACCGGGGTGCTGAGAGCGCCGGGGAGAAAGTGTTGAAGTACACATAGTGGTATGAGGTTATGCCGGAGGTGTTCAGAGCCACTGCCAGAATCGCGATTATGTGCAACAGTGCGCAGAGAATGGAGCACCGCACCGCGGCGCGCCCCGGGTGCCGCCTGTCGGGGAAAAGATCTGACCTTAAGATGATGATGAGCCCCAGCGGGATGAGCAGCAGAAGTATGGGGACGATACAGTGAATAATGCCCTCAAGCGCCTGATCGCCGAAATTTCCCAGCACATCCCCGGCTCTGGCGACGGAGGAGAGGACAGTGAAGGTCTTGAATATGCTGTAGTACACCGTCTGTGTGCCGAAGGCCACGACCATGACAGCCATCAGTATACCCGCCGTTATCACCTTGGCGCGACCGCGGATGAACGCCAGCAGCGCGTCTATGAGAAATCCCGCCGCGAAGGAAAACAGAAAGATGTAAACGAGGCTCCACCCCCCCATTACCCCGCACGACGAGGCCATGGTCACCATCTCAAGATAGAATATTGCCGCGGGGAAGAAGAGAGCCTGTCCGTTCTGCCGGACAATGCGCACACGGCGATGTCTGCGCTTTTCGTCCGCACTGTTGAAGTCACCGTTCATGACCTTGTACCTTGTCCTCCGTATCATTATTGTAATTATTTAAATTCCTTCCGCCGGCAATACCTGCCAGGCGCGGCTTTAAATTATGCTTTCAATCCTGCTGCATGCCGGCAACCGCGGCCTGGAGAACCTTGTTGGCAACGGGCCCTGCCGCGCCGCTCCCGGAACCGCCCTCCTCGATTACCACGACGAAGGCCAGCGACCGGTCCTCGCAGCGGACAAACCCCACAAACCACGCGTTGGGCTGCCTGTCGCCGCCGACCTCGGCAGTGCCGGATTTGGCGTGCAGGTCAAGGCCCGGGAAGTTCTCATCGCCGTAGGTGAGGTAGACGCAGTAGTCCATCATCTCCGAGATGCGATCCGCCGTCTCCTGGGACATGATGCGCCGGGAGGTGCCGCCTCCGCCTTTAAGCTGCGTCATGTCGGCTGCCATGCCGGAGTTTGCTATAGCGGACATGAAGCGGAGCATCGAGGCGGGATTTATAAGGTCTGTGGACTGTCCGACGCCCGACCATGCCACGTCAAACGCATCGTCGGCAGCGTCGTAGCGGCCGGACGCCGTCGCTATGCCGTCGACGGACAATTCCGACGTAAGGCCAAGCTCCGACGCCGTCTCTGCTATGGTCTCAGCGCCAATCTCCACAGCGAGCCCGGCGAAGGTGCAGTTGCAGGATACGGCAAGCGCGTCCTCTATCTTAAGCTCCCCGTGTGCCCTTGGACAGGTGACAGAGCCGTCGCCTATGGATACGCTTCCGCTGCATGTAAACTCCCTGTCGGAGAGCCCGTCCAGCGTCTCCAGCGCCGCTGTGAGGGTGACAAGCTTGAATATGGAGCCCGGGGTGTAGGATGAGGAGAGGAATCTGTTGAGGTATACCCCCGAGCCGTCGTCCTCCCCGGCCTCCGGGGGAGACGCGGGGTCAAAGGTGGGTGAGGATACCTCGCACAGAAGCTCCCCTGTGGAGCAGTCCATAACAGCCACGGCCCCGCTCCTCCCGTTCAGCGCCTCCAGCGCCACTGCGCACAGGGATGAGTCTATGGAGAGCTCCAGCACGTTGTCCTCATCGTACATCCCGGCAAGGCCCGTGACAGGGCTGTAGCCCAGAAGCTCCTCCGCGTACTGGCGGAGCGCCCCCGTGCCGATATAGCCGTTCCTGTCGCCCACAACGTGGAGCGTCGCCCTGCGGACAACCGGGTCCTCGGCCCAGACGCGCTCCCCGTCCACAACGCCGGTGAGCTCCACCCCGTTTCTGTCGAGAATCGTGCCGCAGCGGAGCCGCCCGCCCGAATACGCTATGCCGTTGACCCGGGAGGAGGCCCAGTCGCCGCCGTCAATGAAAAATCTGAAGAGAAATAACACCATCCCCGCCGCCACAGCGGCGGCCAGCAGCAGAAGACACATGGAGCGGCTTTTCATCTTACGCACCCTGCTTACCGCCTTTCTCCGACGGGAGCCTGACAGTGAAGCTCCCGTTCTGCCTCACGTCCGCGGCCTTAATGAAGCCGGCTAGTCCCCATGAGGCGATAAGGCTTGTCCCGCCCTTGGAGACGAAGGGAAATGTGACGCCTGTGAAGGGGAGAATGTCAAGGGAGCCGAAGACGTTAAGCGCTGTCTGACATATAAGCAGCGCCACAGCGCCGCAGGACGCGATGGAATAAAAGGCGCTCCTGGCCGTGCCGGCAGATTTCACCACAAACACCGCGAGCACTAAAATCGCCGCAACTGCGCAAAGGGCGAGCAGCAGCCCCAGCTCCTCGCACACAAGTCCGAAGACCATATCCGTGTCGGCAGCAAAGATATTCCTCAGGCTGCCCCGCTCAGCGCCCAGCCCGAACAGGCCCCCCGAGGCCGAGGCGGCCATGGTCCTCGTCTGCTGATAGCCGCTGCCGTAATTATATGACTCCCAGGCGTGGCCCCAGGCGGAGAAGCGCTCCGCCACATATGGACGCATCGACACGGCGATCACCGCCGCAAGCCCCGCGCCGGCGCCGGAGAGGAGTATTGTCGCAAAGCTTCCAGACCTTAAAAACGCGATCACAAGGTACGCTGTGAAGAACACAAGCGCCGTCCCGAAGTCGTTCATGAGCACAAGACACCCCACACAGACCGCTGCAAAGCCCACAAAGAGCCAGAGGCTGCGCTTTGTGAAAAGCTTTGAGAGCGGCGCGGAGCCTGCGAATATGAAACAGATCTTCACAAGCTCCGAGGGCTGGAAGGACACCCCGCCTATCAAGATCCAGTTTTTTGCACCAAGCACGCTGTCGGAGGCAAGCAGATTAACCGCCAGCAGGACAAGTCCAGCCGCCGCAATCGGGATCCTGAGCCTTCGAACCCTGTCAAGGTCCCTCAGAAGGCCTCCCAGTATCCAGAAGAGTATCACTCCCGCGAGGAGGCAGACGATGTACTTTGCCACGTCCTCCGATCCCTCCCCGACCCAGGCAGTAAGGCCGATGGCGCTGAGCAGGAAGGCCAGAGTCTCCACCTCAAAGCCGACTCTGTCAATGCCCCTTGTGAAAAGGTAGCTCACCCATGACGCCGCCAGGAGCTCAAAAACCGCCAGCGGAGTCATGGCGGAGAGGCTCTCCCCCTCGCCCGCGCACAGGTCAAAGCCCAGGAGCAGAATGAAGGCGGAGAGCAGCAGCATCGTCAGAGTGGGATTTACCCGCCCGGGTCTGCTTCTCGACTGCGCCTGCGCCCGCTCCTGGGCGCATGACGACTTTGCGAAAACGGTCTTTATGGAGCCTATGGTGATTATGTCCCCGGTCTTTACATGGACAGGGCCCACGGCGCGTCTGCCGTTCACCTTGACGCCGTTTTTTGAGCCTGTGTCAAGGATGGACCACTCCCCGGAGGCGTCGCGGGTGAGCACCGCGTGAGTCCTGGAGACGGAGGTGTAGGGCAGCACAACGTCCGAGGAGCGGCCCCGGCCAAGTACGTTCTCCCATCCTGCAAGCTCCACCCTCGCCCCGTTTGGCAGCGAGAGATACCCCCACACCTCCCGCTCGCTTTTCCCGGAGAGGAGAGAGAGTGCGCATCTTGACACGATAAGAATCCCAAGCGCGGGGAGAGCGAACCTCACCACCCTGAGAAAGGCCTCCGCGCCCTCGCTGCCGCAAAGGCGCACAATAGACCCCAGGAGCTCCTCCACCGCAGTAAATATCAAGCTCCAGCCTCCTTTTAAAGTCCCGACCCTGCCCGGATATGCCCGGAGATTATGAGATCATCCCGCATTGTAA
>CAYPMJ010000007.1:0-29570 GCA_964411785.1 uncultured Oscillospiraceae bacterium | reverse complement strand
AGTCCCGACCCTGCCCGGATATGCCCGGAGATTATGAGATCATCCCGCATTGTAACCTGCTGCATCTGCTGCCATAATCGGCCACGCGTCAAAAGACGCGGCCTTAAGCTAAGATGCAAAACCAAAGCGTGGTCACAATCGGCCATGCGCCATAGGCGCGGCCTTAAAATGAGTATAACAGCCTCTATGCGGCTATTATAGCACATGGGCAGAGAAAATAAAAGCATGTTTTTGAAGTTCAGGCAAGCCGGAGCCGGATTTACGCAGGAGAGGGATAATAAGAGGGATAATAAAAGGAGAGCTTTGCACAAAAGTGGAAAACTATTGTTTTTTGCGTGAAGAAGTGGTATACTTGTGCCGCAGCAGAGGTCAGGGTGCGTTCTCCGGTGCGCGGCCCCGCCGCCCCGGGTCTGCGCTCTGAGGCTTATTTATCACACTGGGAGGGGATGCTTATGGTTCTGGAGCTGAGGGAGCTTCATAAGAGCTTCGGTGAAAAGCATGTATTAAAGGGTGTATCCCTCACGGCTGAGGGAGGAAAGGCCTTCGGACTTCTGGGGAGAAACGGAGCGGGGAAGACCACAACCATACGTATATTGATGGACGTGTTCCCGGCGGGGAGCGGGGAGGTGCTGCTTGACGGAGAGCCGATAGACTATGGCAAGGTGAACTTCGGCTACCTTCCGGAGGAGCGGGGACTGTACCCTAAGAAGAGGATAGACGAGCAGCTTCTCTATTTTGCCAGGCTCAAGGGCATGACAAAAGCTGCCGCGGAGAAATCCATCTCCTACTGGCTTGACCGCCTGGGGATGAGCGAATACAGAACAAGGCGACTTGATACACTTTCAAAGGGCAACCAGCAGAAGATACAGCTTGTCACGGCCCTTGCCCATGACCCGCAGATAGTGATCCTGGACGAGCCCTTCTCAGGACTTGACCCGGTGAACGCGCAGCTTCTCAAGGACGTTGTCAGGGAGGAGATACATAAGGGCAAGATAGTTCTCTTCTCAAGTCACCAGATGAACTACATAGAGGAGTTCTGTGACAGTATCGCCATACTTAACAGCGGCAGGATAGTTCTCAGCGGAGATCTGCGGGAGATAAGACACAGCTATGTGCGGGACAGGCTTATTGTCCGTTCGGAGGAGACGGAGCGTATTGCCTCGGAGCTGAACAGGACCTGCACCCCCCACGGCGACGGGGAGCTCATGGTGCAGCTCGCCTATGCCGGGGAGAAGCAGGAGATAATGCGCAAGCTTGCCTACCAGTACGATGTGGACGAGATGCGGGTATATGAGCCGACGCTCAACGACATTTTCGTTGAGTACGCAGCAAGCGAGGTGTGAATATGAAACAGTTCAGGACGATTCTCAGCTTTGAGCTCTCAGGGTATCTTAAAAATAAGGTCTTCGTCGGCGTGACGCTGTTTCTGGTGGCTGTGCTGGCAGCTGTGATGTTCTTCCCCAGAGTAACGGAGTCCATGTCGGAGAGGAATGCTGAGGAGGATGCGGACGCGGCAGCCGGCCGGCAGGTACTGCTTTTGTATACAGAAGATGAGGAGACTGAGATGCTCATATATGATATATTTGCGTCGTCGTTTCCGGGCTATAATGTGCGCCTGTGGAAGGGGACTCTTGACGGACTGAAGGCGGAGATCACCGGCGGCAGGGCGGAGTGCGCATTCGCGTTGGACAGCATCTCCTCATATACATATTACGTGAACAACCTGACCATGTACGACGCAAACACATCAGCAGCCGACGAGGCGCTTCAGACTGTCTGCCGGATGAGTGCGCTCATGTCGGCGGGACTCACAAGGTCTGAGGCTGAGGCCGTCTTCTCCGTCAATGTGGAGAGCAGGGTGGAGACGCTGGGTGTGGACCAGGCGCAGAACTTCTTCTACACATATATAATGATTTTCGCCCTCTATATGGTGATACTTCTGTATGGGCAGATGGTCGCAACAAATGTGGCGACGGAGAAGAGCTCAAGGGCGATGGAGCTTCTCATCACCAGCGCCAGGCCAGTCTCAATGATGTTCGGAAAGGTCATCGCCTCGTGCCTGGCGGGACTTATGCAGCTGCTGGCCGTGTTCGGCTCCGCGTTTCTGTTCTTCAACATGAACCGGAGCTACTGGGACGCGGACGGCATTGTGGCGTCCATATTTGATATGCCCCTGGGGCTTCTCGCGTATATGATGCTCTTCTTTGTGCTGGGATTTTTCATCTATGCGTTTCTGTATGGCGCCATCGGCTCCACCGCGTCAAAGCTTGAGGACATCAATACCTCGGTGATGCCTGTGACGGTGCTCTTCGTCGCGGGATTCATGGTCGTCATTCTGTCCATGACCGACGGCTCAGTGGACAGTGTCGCCATGAGGATATGCTCCTTCGTCCCGTTTACATCGCCCATGGCGATGTTTACAAGAATCGCCATGAGCACCGTCCCTGCGCCCCAGATTGTCATATCGGTGGCGCTGCTGGCGGCGTCGGTGGTCGGAGTGGGCGTCATCTCAGCGAAGATATACAAAGTTGGTGTGCTGCTGTACGGCACCACGCCAAAGCCTGGCGAGATCTTAAAGGCCTTGAGAAGGGCCTGAGGCCCTTCATCGGCGCAGAAAGCGGGAGGGGAAGTCACACTCCCCTCCCGCTGCCGCTATAAAACGCGGTCCCGGCTTGCCCCCCGCCTTCAGGCAGCGGCGAGCATTTTTACACCCTGCAGCGATTTATTTTCCAATGAGTACACCTTGCACTACCTTTGCTTCACAGATTAAGGACGTGCGTTTTGTCAAACTTGCATCTTTTAACTGGACAATTTTTACTGTTTTTCCCTTGACAATCCGACCCGGAGTAATTATAATGGTTAGGCATTCGCGGCACAGGCAGGTGCGGCGGATGAAGATTAACAGATGACCGGGTGTAGCGCAGATGGTAGCGCGCATGGTTCGGGACCATGAGGCCGTGGGTTCAAATCCCGCCACTCGGACCACACGGAGTGTCCTTGGAGAGCGTATCTCTCCTTTAAGGACACTCCGTTTTCTTGTGCATTTTTTTACCGGGAACATAAAGTGGTCATGATTTTGCTCATGATTTCATACGGTCTTAAGCAGGACTTACGGCCGCAAGACAGTGCAGACCGGGAGCTTCATCCACACGGGCTGTATTGATGAATATTTCAACAGGGAATCGATGCTTTTAGGATTACGCCCAGGGGTTCTCGGCAGGATAGGGCAGATTGCGGGGCTGATTGAAGCATATGTCCCGGACGCCCAGGTACTTGAGCACCTCAAAGAGAGCCCTGCCGCAGTGGGCCGAAGGTGATGATCTTCAGATTCTTGACGCCTATGACTGCCCGGGCAATGGGTATGAACTCAGCCATTCCCTCCGTCCCGGAAATACTCAGATTCAGATGGATATGATTTTCGGGAAAACCGGCTTCAGCGCGGGGTATATCTGCCTGAACTGCTCATACCGCGCATTGTACAAAGCCGTCAGCTCAGCGTCCGGCTCCGTTGTACCTGTCACTGTGACGAGAGCGGCGCAGGCGGCATGGACGGTGGGGTACATGCCATCGGCCACCATTGCAAGGATTGCCCCCCCGTAGCCCGGGCCCTGCTCCGTGGCCACCATATCAAGGGGAATACCGAGCACGTTGGTCAGAATCTTCCGCCACAGCGGCGACTTCGACCCGCCGCCGCATATGTTGGAGCGGGGTATCTTAACTCCAAGGGATCTGGCCACCTCGAAGCTGTCCCGGATGGCGAAGGCCACGCCCTCCAGAACCGCCTGTGTCATATCCGCGTGAGTGGTGTCCATGGTGAGACCCGTAAAGGTGCCCCGGGCGTCAGTGTCGTTGATTGGCGAGCGCTCCCCCATGAGATAAGGCAGGAAGAACACGTGGTTGCGCCCCAGCTTGTCGCAGGTGATCTTTTTCTGCTCACCTGCGTAGTCGTCGGAGCCGGACACGTCGTCCATCCACCACATGTTGCAGGAGGCAGCGGAGAGCATGCAGCCCATCAGGTGATACCCGCCGTCTGCGTGGGCGAAGGAGTGGAGGGCGTTATTCGGATCAACGCCGAACTTATCTGACGAGATGAAGAGGGTGCCGGAGGTGCCAAGAGAGATATTGCACCCGCCTACGCCGACTGTGCCGGTGCCCACAGCCGCGGCGGCATTGTCTCCGGCCCCGGCGCATACCTTTACCGACTCTGGAAGGCCTAATGCCGACGCTAAGTCGGGCTTTAACGTGCCGACTGTCTGCCAGCTCTCATAGAGCCTCGGGAGCTGCTTTTCCCCGATACCGCAAATCTCACACATCTCCTTCGACCACCGCTTGTGCTGTACGTCAAGGAGGAGCATCCCCGAGGCGTCGGAGTAATCGGTGGAGTGGACGCCGGTCATTTTGTAAACAAGGTAGTCCTTGGGGAGCATGATTTTCGCGATCCTCGCGAAATTCTCCGGCTCGTTTTCACGCATCCAAAGAAGCTTCGGCGCGGTGAACCCGGCAAAGGCTATATTGGCGGTGCAGCGGCTGAGCGTATCCCGTCCCACGGTTTCGTTTAGGTACTCCACCTCTTTAGTTGTTCTGCCGTCGTTCCAGAGAATGGCAGGGCGGATCACGTTGTCGTCCCTGTCCAGCGCCACCAGCCCGTGCATCTGGCCGCCTATGCCGATTGCGCGTACCAGCCTGGCGTCCGCGCCGGCTGTGAGCTCCGGTACGCCTGCAAGTACCGCGCTCCACCAGTCCTCCGGTTTCTGTTCGCTCCAGCCGGGGTGTGGAAAGCTCAGGGGATATTCCTTTGTGATCTCTCTTGCGATCTCACCGTTCCCGTCCACCAGCAGCAATTTCACAGCCGATGTTCCAAGGTCGATTCCAATATAGTACATATTGATTCCTCCAGTCAGATTATTGGCTCATAGGCGAACGATTTAAAATCGGCGTGACCAGTGCCGTCACCGACGGCAAACATACCGACTGTACAGCCCACAAAGCCTCCGGCAAGCTGCGTACTGAGCGCCCGGATGTCCACGTCCCTGCAAAGAGTCTGCCAGACTACACCGTCAAAATAAAGGGCATCCGCCCACAGACCCCTGACAGCGAGCTTAATGACAACGTCTTTTTCATCGGGCGCCGGCATGGCGCCCATGGTCACATCTTCACCCATCACGGTTCTTACCGCGCGAAGTATTCCTCCCGTACCCATCGACAGGTACTCGATCCTAAGCCGGTTCTTTTCATTCTGAACGAGCGCCAGTCCCGCGCTGCACCCCTCCGGGAAGCCGGCCTCCAGCCGGCCCTCCGCATCAAAGCGCTTATGGCAGACCCTGACGGCCGCGTAGGCGGGATCCCCCGGGTCTCCCAGGGAATCCCGCGCCATTTGGAGCCGAAGAAAGCCCGGGCGCTCGGTAAGGGATACTGTTTTGCTCCGACTGTTTCTCAGCGTCAGAACTTCCATGGGCAGCGCGGAATCGGTAAATGAGTAACGTCTGGCGCCGCTTATGGCCGGCTCAGCCCCGGCGGAGGAGAGCTCCACCTCCTCCTCAAGCCGCCCGACACCGGGGTTTACCACCGGCCAGCCGTCCTCCCATTCCACCCGCGCCAGAAAGGTCTCCCTTCCCAGCATGGTATATCCATCTTCCGGGCGGCAGCCCAGGCACACCATGTACCAGTTCCCGCGGCCGTCCTCCGCCATGTCGGCATGTCCAACGCAGGTGACAGGGGAGGAACGCCCCAGGTGGCGGTGAGTCAGTATGGGATTTGCCTTGCAGTATTCATACGGGCCGCTGACAAAGCGGCTCCTGGCAGCCATCACACTGTGATCCGAACCTGTTCCGCCCTCGGCGTGAAGCAGGTAGTACCAGCCGTCTCTCTTATATATGTGCGGCCCCTCGGGCCAGATGGCTCTACGCTGGAAGCCGCGCGCCAGAACCACCTGGGGGCCTGTGAGGCGCATGGAGTACAGGTCGAGGCATGACAGATATATCTCGCAGTCGCCGAAATACCAGCCTGCGCTCCTCTCGCGCTGCCCCACGTACCAGCACTTACCGTCATCGTCAAAAAAGAGGCTGGGATCGATTCCGCACGCGCCCTTCAGATAATGCGGCTCCGACCAGGGACCGGCGGGGTCTTTCGCCGTGACGATGAAATTTCCCATCTCCGGCAGGTTTGTGGTCACGAGATAGAAGATCCCGTCGCGGAATCGCAGCGTGGGCGCGTAGATGCCCTCGGAGACACCCGCGCCGCAAAGCGGGACCTGCGAGTCCCGCGTCAGGGCGTTCCCGATCTGACGCCAGTTCGCCAGATCCTCACTTTCAAATATCGGCACACCTGGAAAGTAGGCGAAGGAGGAACAGGCCAGATAGTATTTTCCGTTGGCCCGGCATATGGTCGGGTCCGGGTGGAATCCGGGGAGAATCGGGTTGCTTACAAGCGCCATGATATTGCGATCGGCCCCTTTCCGGTGAGCATTCGGCTCTTCATATCGGGCTGAGATGTCCCCACATGGAATAAGAAACGTTTTCCGTCCACGTGTCGCTCACCTTTTTCATCCACAACGGTGAGAGCACTGCGGGAGATGGGGATATCAAGCTCCGCCCGCTCCCCTGATTTCAGAAATACGCGCTCAAATGCGCACAGGGCGGGATTTCTGGGAGCGTACTGCGAGTCCTCGCACTTGACGTAGATCTGCACCACATCGCCGGTGTCCGCCTTGCCGAGGTTTTCAAGCAGTACGTGCGCTGTGAGATCGCCGCCATCCGTCGTTATGGAGCTCTCCAGCACCCGGACGTCGCCATAGGTGAGGCCAAAGCCAAAGGGGTACTGAGCAGGACGGTCCATATACCGGTAGGTGCGGCCCCTCATGGAGTAGTTTTCAAAATCCGGAAGCTCCTCCAGCGTCTCATAGAATGTCACAGGCAGCTTGCCCGAGGGGGACACATCGCCGAAAAGCAGCTCTGCGGCCGCCCTGCCGCCCTGGGCGCCGGGATACCAGAGGTCAAGAATCGCGTCAAAGTGTTCACCGGCAAAGCTCATATCTATGTCACTGCCCGCAAGCAGACACACAACAGTGGGTTTGCCCGTTTTCGCGATGGCCTCCATAAGCTCCCGCTGGGACTCCGGCAAAAGCAGAGTCTCCTTGTCGCCGGAGGCGTAGCTGTTGCCGGTGTCGCCCTCCTCGCCCTCAAGCGTCTCGTCCAGGCCCAGGCAGAGGATGACCACGTCGCTGGCATTGGCTATCGACACGGCTTCGCTCAGCCTGTCCCCGGCACAGGCCAGGGGCTCGGTCCTGTCCCGGAAAAGGTGACAGCCGGCACTTGTCAGCACCCGCACGTCGTCTCCCAGATAGTCAATGATCCCCTCCTGCACTGTCACATACCGGGAGGCCGAACCGTGGTAGTTGCCTATGAGGGCGGAGCGGCTGTCGGCGTTAGGGCCTATGACGGCAACAGTTTTGAGCCTGGATTTTGCCAGAGGCAGAAGACCGTTGTTCTTCAGAAGCACCGCACTCTCAAGGGCCGCCTTCTTTGAAAGTCGAAGATGCTCCGGACTCTCCACCTCGGTGACTGATATTCCGTCATACTCACTCCCGTCGAAAAGGCCCAGAAGGTACCGTGTCGTAAAGAGTCGGATTGCGGCCTCGGTTATGGTCTCCTCGGAAACAAGGCCTTTACTGTAGGCCTCCAGAACAAAGTAGTAGGTGTTGCCGCAATTGAGGTCACAGCCGTTATTGATGGCCAGGGCGGCGGCTTCCACCGCATCCTCGCAGATGTCATGGCCGCTGAAAAGGTCCTTGATGGCCCAGCAGTCAGAGACAAAGTGCCCCTCAAAGCCCCACTGCCCACGCAGCTTTTCCTGCAAAGCGGGGCTTGCACAGCAGGCTTCGCCGTTGACACGGTTGTAGGCTCCCATAACCGCCTCCACCTTTGCCTCACGTACCAGCGCCTCAAAGGCCGGCAGATAAGTCTCACCCATGTCCTTTGCGGATGCCTCGGCGTTGAACCGGTGGCGCAAAGCCTCCGGACCTGAATGGACGGCGAAGTGTTTGGCGCAGGCCGCGGCCCGCATGGTCTCCCCGTCGCCCTGAAGGCCCCTCACAAAGGCCACGCCAAGGCGGCTCGTGAGGTAGGGGTCCTCGCCGTAGGTCTCGTGCCCTCTGCCCCAGCGTGGGTCGCGGAAGATGTTCACGTTCGGGGACCAGAAGGTCAGCCCCTTGTAGATGTCCCTGTCGCCAATGGCGCTCTGAGCGTTATATTTTGCCCGGCCCTCCACTGAGATGGCCTCCGCCACGTCGTAGAGAAGGCCGGTGTCAAAGGCTGCGCCAAGGCCAATGGCCTGAGGGAAGACCGTCGCCTGGCCGGCCCTGGCCACACCGTGCAGGGCCTCGTTCCACCAGTTGTAGGCCGGAACGCCAAGCCGCGGTATGGCCGGAGCGCTGTACCTGAGCTGTTCGGCCCGCTCCTCCACGGTCATCCGGGCGACCAGAGCTTTCGCTTTTTCTCTTGCTTCCTTGCGAGTCATGTGAAATACCTCCTGTGTGTTTTTCAGCCAATATGCTGCAATCTCCGCTCAGCGCCGGCAGAGCGAGCATAACAGGGCAGTTGTCGTAATGCCGAGGTCGTCTTTTCTCATAGCCGTGAGCCGCAAATCCCAGGTCACATCACATTTTTATCGGGGATTCAGCCCCATGCAATTACATTTCCATTGAATAATGGTCTTTGCCCCGTCATTCAACTTTGCCCAGATTATATTCGAACGATGCAGAGAATACAATACCCAATCAAAGGCCTTCCTGACAGCAGCCTCCATGACGCGACTGCGCTCCGGGCCGGTGTGGCGGTATTGGCCGTTGACCATAATGAATCCGGCCGCCGCAATGAATACGGCGGCCGGAGAGAAAAGATGTAATAGATGAAAGAGGCAAATTTACGATCAGCCCTTGACGCTCCCAATGGTCATGCCCGTGACGAAGTAGCGCTGGAGGAACGGGTAGAGCATGATAATGGGAAGCATGGTGACCACTGTGGCAGCTGCGCGGACTGTCGTCGGGGTGACCGCAGCGGCCTGGGCGGTGCTGCCGGCGGTGGCGGACCCGCTCTGCTGCATGACGGAGCTCAGAAGCTTCATAAGCTCATACTGAAGCGTGGTGTACTGGCTGGACATGCGGTTATAAAGCATTGCGTCAAACCAGGAGTTCCACTGGCCGACTGCCACGAACAGAGCGACCGTGGCGTACACGGGCTTGCAAAGCGGCGAGATGATGCTGACAAAAACGTGGAAATCACCCGCACCGTCGATTTGGGCGGACTCCTCCAGGCCGTCGGGCAGACCCTCCATATAGGTGCGCATCACCAGCATATTGAAGGCGCTGATGAGGCTGGGGATGATGTACACCCAGAAAGAGTTGGTGAGGCCGAGGTTCCTGTATAGGATCAGGGTGGGGATCATACCGCCGTTAACATACATGGTAATGACCCAGAAGAGGGACAGCTGTCTTCGGAACACGAATCTCCTGCGGCTCACCACATATGCCAGCAGAGCGTTAGCCGCCAATGACATGAGTGTTCCGATAACTGTACGAAGAACCGTTATGTACGCGCCTGTGACGATATTCTGCATCCCCAATACCGTCTGGTAGTTTTTCAGGGTGAACACACGGGGAATGAGGTGGATTCCTCCCCGAACGGCATCCACTCCGTCGTTCAGGGAAATCGCCACGGTGTTCAGAACCGGGTAAAGGGTGATGACGACAAAGGCCGCAAGTATGATGGTGTTGCAAACAACAAATATCTTGCTCCCCAGGCTTGTCTTCATCCTTTTCTTACTTTTTCTCATTGTCCGCACCTCCTCAGAACAGACTCGTTTCGCCGCTCTTCTTTGCGATCTTGTTGGCGGCTACTATGAGAATGATTGCGACAACGCTCTTGAATATACCGGCAGCGGTACCGAGGGAGAAATCATTCTGGGAAACGCCCCAGGTCAGGGTGTAGATGTCGATGGTCTCGGAGACGCTCTTCACAAGGCCGTTGCCCAGGAGGTACTGCACCTCGAAGCCGGCGTTCAGGACACTGCCGATGTTCATTATGAGCAGGATCATGATGGTGGGTCGGATACTGGGGAGGGTGATGTTCTTGATCTTCCCCCAGCGTCCTGCTCCGTCGATGGTGGCGGCCTCATAGAGGCTGGGATCGATGGAGGCTATGGCGGCCAGATACACTATGGCGTTCCAGCCGGTCTCCTTCCAGACGTTTGCGAAGGCCACTATTGGCCAGAAATAGCTCTTCTGGGCGAAGAAATTTATGGAGGAATCGATGATGCCGAATTTCATAAGAAGCTCGTTTATGATACCGGAGGAGGAGAGAGCGTCCTGAAGAATACCGGTGACGATGATCCAGGAGAGAAAGTGAGGCAGATAGGAGATGGTCTGGACCAGCTTCTTGGCGAATTTCAGCCGGACCTCGTTGAGAAGAATGGCGAAGGTTATGGCCATGACAAAGGTGCAGACAAGGTTCAGAACGCCCATGGCCAGGGTGTTGCGGATAACCCTGAGGAAGGTGGCATCGGAGAAGAGGAATCTGAATTTATCAAGTCCCACCCATTCGGAGCCGAAAAAGCCGTCCTTGACCTTGTAATTCTGGAACGCCATGATCCATCCGCCCAGCGGCAGATAGTAGAAGATGATGCCGTATATGACAAAGCATGCGGTGCACAGGAGCAGGAATTTCTGGTTTTTAAGCTGCCTCCAGGAGGCGTGTTTCGTTTTCACTTGTTGACCCCCTTTGAGGCCCGTGCGGGCCCTTTATTTGGGAGGGGGCCGAGACCCCCTCCGAACGCGGCGTATACTGCCAGGATTGACGCCGGGACTATTTAATCGGCGGCTGCCGCGACGCGCCGGTCAAGCTCCTCCTGCATCTCGGCAAGGAAGTCCTGGGGGTTGGTTGCATTGTAGGCCTCCATATACTTCTCCCAGGCGGATTCGAAATCATCAGCCATGACCACCTGAGGCAGCCACTCGTGCTTGACCTCGCCCATCTTGGTCCAGGCCACGCCGCCCGGGGTGTCGGTGGTCATGGATCCGGAGAAGGAGTACATGGGATACCAGGGGGAGGCATCCTCCACCACAGAGCCGACCATGTCAACGTAGCTGTCCGCGCCGTAGGCCTCAAAGCAATCAATCAGAGGCTGGGCAAGGCCGTTGAAGAACTCGGAGGCCTGACCTTCGGGCTTCATGGAGTTGATGCCGTCGCGGCTGGTGCCGGACCACTGGGGGAAATAGGAGTAGTAGCAGAGGTGACTGGCCTGATAGGAGGGGTCGGTCTGCTTCGCGCGCTGTTCATCTGTCCTGTAGTAAAGGCCGTCCTCGTCGACCTCGTAGTCAACGCCCTCGACGCCCCAGTAACGCAGATCGTGGATCTCCTGGCTCAGGAGGTCGTTCATGAATTTGAAAGCCAGATCCGGATCCTTGCAGGAGGTGGTGACGCCTATGCCGCTGGCGTTGTTCAGAGTGTCGCCGTAGGTGTGCCAACGGTTCTCCATACCCTCGTCAATGGTGAGGCCAAGAGGTACGTAGTTGCAGCCCAGATCGTCGAGACCCTGCTGATCGAACACGTCGTTTATGGTGTAGGCGAAGTTCCACCACTGGTCGCACATGCCAAGGACCGCGCCGGTAGAGAGGGTAGCCAGGTACTGGTCGTAGGACTGAGTGGCAAAATCAACGGCTATGCTGCCCTTCTTGTACTCTTCGTTGAGCTTCTGGAAGTAGCGTTTCGCTGTGGCGGTGGTGTTGTAGTCCTCGATGGTGGGAGTTCCGGAGGAGGTGTTGACAATGACGGAGCCGTCGTTGGGATAGCCGTCCAGGAACTCGGGGGCATTCTCAATGCAGAAGTAATACCAGTCAAAGCAAAGAGCCGTATAGGGGATGATCTCGGTCCCGTTATCCATGACGGGGTTGGCTTCAGCGTAACGGTCAAGCAGGTCGAAATACTCGTCAAGAGTGTTGATCTCCGGGTAGCCGGCCCACTCAAGGACGCGGACTTGGATCCAGAATGCCTCGTCGTTGTGGATGGTGGTGCGGTCCTCGCCGTAGGTGTTGTTAAAGACGTTGGCCCAGTAGATGTGGCCGTCGTCCTGACGGAAGGAATCCCACTCCTCCTCGGTGTACATCTCCGTCAGGTTGGGATAGTCGCCGGACTCCAGATAATCGTCCCAGGCAACCAGAGCGCCGGCTTCGTAAAGGGACTTCATGGAGCCCTGTCCGTCGATAAAGTCGGGATAGTCGCCGCCGGCAAGAATGGATCCCACGGCCTCGGCGTCGGTCTGACCGGCAAGCCATGTCTCCTTGACCTTGACGCCGGTCTTCTCGGCGATGATCTGCTGGATCTCGTTGTCGTCGTTGATCTCGGAGCCCGACATCGCGATGAACATGGTGAACTCCGTGATATCACCGTCCTCGCTTCCCTTGCTGCAGCTGACCAGGCCGAGTGTCAGAACAGCAATCAGCAAAACAGCGAAGATCCGATTGAGCTTACTCTTTTTCATTTTTAACCTCCTGATTTATATTTTCCCCTTGCCGGGGTGATTATGGTTCAATTATACCGGTTCACAATTTGTTAAACAACCGGGTAATTCTATCAGAAATCCCGGTAAACTCTACATCCTCCACAAAACTTTCCGGCGTAAGCCGCCAAAACTGTATGGACTGACGATGAATAAAGTTTTTTTCGGTTCTTATATGGAGCCGGGGTCAGATATTCTGGCCCCGGCGCCGCAGCTTACGTTTTTACTTCACCATGAGTGCCACCATGCGTTCGAGGATCGTCGCAACCTGTGCGCGGGACGCGATTCCGGAGGCGTCAAGGGCGCTGCCGTTGCCCTTCATGAGCCCCACGGCTACGGCCCACTCCATGGCGTCCTCAGCCCATGCGCTCACCTTCCCTCCGTCGCCGAACACACCGAGGTCGGCACGTTCAGTTGTATCCATGCCGGAGCTTACGGCGTACCTGTAGAGCATCGTGGCCATCTGTTCACGGGTGACGCTGCCGTCGGGGTCGAATGAGTTATTTCCGACGCCCTGAATGATGCCATGACTGCTGGCCCACGCGACGGCCCGGGCGTACCAGGCGTCCCCGGCCACATCGGTAAAGTCTGCGGCATTCTCCCCTGCGCCGGCCTCACTCTCCAGTCTCCACAGAACCGATGCCAGCATGGCGCGGCTCATATCCCCCTCCGGGGAGAAGACCGTGTCGCCGGTACCCTGGAACAGCTCGTGGCTGGAGACAAACTCCACAGCCCCGGCATACCACTCGCCATCAACGTCGTCAAATTCCTCCCCGTTGTCCACGATCTTCACCCTGGCGGAACCGTCCAGCAGAATGTAGGCAGTACCGTCCTCCACCAGGGACTTGCGGAGAATGGTCTCGTTCCCGTCTTCGTCCACCAGAACCGCCACCTGTCCGCTCTCTGCGGGCAGCGCTGCCCTGATGCCGCCGGTTACATCAGTGACGATCTCGCCGTCCACCTTCACATCGACGCAGACAGCGTCCTCCGCGCTCTCGACGCTGACGGTGACATTGTTCCCGGCAGAGCCCAGTTCCCCAAGGGCCTCGTTGGGCAGTGTCACGCTTCCGGCGGGGGTTCTGACGGTCACGTCGGCGTCGGTTCTGTCGCCCAGCTCCGAGAGGGTGCTTCCGGGTATGGTGACCTGAGCGGAGGTGACTGCGTCAGACATCTCAGGCGCTATGACCACAAGATCGCTGCCGTTCTCCTCCGCCTGGCTTACGATCTCGGCGCCCATGGATTCGCTGACCGTGGAGGATGCGCTGTCCCCGTCAGCGGAGGCGGACGGCGTGGCCGTGGTCTTCGTGGAGCTCCCGCTTGCGCTGGTGGTCACTCCGCAATCTGACGTGGAGGTTCCGGAGGAGGAACCGGGAGCAGACGCCTCCGCCTCGTTCTCCGTGAGAAGGGCAGTGCCGAACACCCTCGGAGCGCTCCACCCCTGACCGGACTCGTCGTACCAGTTGAGTGTACCGATCCGCACACCGTTCTCAGCGTCGTTTACCTGAAGGTCAAAGCCGATCTCGTCCCCGGCCCCGGGGGTTATGTCCGTCCACTTAAAGGCAGCCTCCACAATATAGCCTTCGTCAGTTTTCCTTGTCACCGACTGCATGTTTTCCGCATTGCACTGCGCACCGTTGAAATCCAAATCGTTCTCGAAACTGATGCGGTACTGCTTATCGTCGGTCTCGTAGCTGTCGGTCTTGCCGTTGTTCTCGTCGATGAAGACCTCCACGGAGTCCTGCTCGTATGTATTGGACGAGGATTTGTCCAGAACGGAGTCTCTGACCTCCATCCAGACGTACAGATTGTTCTCGTCCCAGAGCACCTTCGCCGTCGCCGTTGAGGCGGGTGAGCTGCCTTGGACCTTAAGGCCCACATTGTCCGCGGCGCTCCAGGCGTCGTCCGGTTCACCGTCCACGGTGATCGTACCCTTGCCGATGGCGATGTACGGCTTCGTCACGGCCTTCGCATAATACTGACTGCTGGTTTCCTGAGTCATCCTGAGGTCGTTGAAGGCCGCTTTCGTCCCGCCGTCGGTGACAACGATATCAAACCTGAAGGTATCGTCCACCGCGAGGGAATGGCTCACCGTAAACTCTGCGGTGTAGCCCTGATCTGTCGCAGCGGCGTCAGCGCGGGAGATGGCGGTGCTTGTGATCGTCCCGTCCCAGTCAAGATACAGTGTCACACCGTCCGTCGCCTCAGCTGCGGCGTCCTCGACAGTCACCCTGATTTTAAGCTCCGTCTCATTCCAGACGATCTGGAAGCTCGCATCCGCGCCGTCAATCTCATATGTCTCGCCGGTGATGCATGGCTCATCCCCGCCGATGGCCTGCATGACAGTCACGTTATTTATGTAGGGCTCGAGTCTGTCGGGGTCCACAAAGGCCCAGAAGGCGGGCTTGGCCTTACAGTCGTCATCGAACAGCAGGGGAACATGGGGCTGCGAGCCGTCTGAGCCCCCACCGGCGCTGTTCTGGCTCTGGAGCCAGGAGTTGCAGTCGATGAGGCCCCAGAAGGTGATGCCGTTGACATCAATGCCCTCCATGGCGTCGACCTCACGCATCACATCGTAGATCTCCTTGTAGCGATAGGCCTGCTTTGTGTACTCAGCCTCCCGGGCAGCGTCGGTGCCGTCGTAATCCTTGCTGGCCTTAAGGTCCGATTCGGTGAGCTGAATCTTCCCCACAATCTGCCCGTAGGTGATGGCGGCAGTCCTGATTTGCTCCGCCGTGGGCGAACCGATCTCGTGATGGGCCTGCATACCCATGCCGGTGATACGTGTGGGAAGCGTCCCGTCGGTCTCATGGGATTTGACGAGACGAAGAAGCTCCGCGATGCTCTCCACCTTCGCACCGCTGCACTCATTGTAGTCGTTATAATACAGCTCCAGCGTCTCGGGGGCGTAGTAATTGGCGTAGCGGAAAGCGTTGACGATGAAGTCGGTATTCTGGTATACCGCCCACCAGCTTGACGGGGTGTCGTCAGTATCCGTCCTGTACCCGCCCGCGTCGCTGACGGCCTCATTTACTACATCCCAGCCGTAGAACATGTCCCTGTATTCGCTGTCCTCACCGACAATCTCCGTCAGGACGGTTCTGATGAGCCACTCCTGGCGGATGTCCATCTCCTCTGCGGACACATAGGGCTCACTGGCGTCCCAGTTTTCATGGAAGAACCACTCCGGCGCCTGAGAGTGCCACACCAGCACGTGGCCGCGGATCCTGATGTAATCGTCAGGGTTCTCACTGTTCCACGCCCTGACCACATCGAGGATCTTTTTCGCGCGGCTGAAGTCCAATGTGGGATAGGAGCCGGTGACTGTGTCGCCGTTGGCGCGGGTCCAGGTCTCCTCCATGAATTCTATATTGGCAGAGCTGCTGTTGTTGTAATTGAGCAAAGAGTCCAGCTTCAGCTCGTTGCCGATGGTGATGGCGTTGAAGTGCTTCTCGGTGAGAGCCACGAGCGCCTCATCCGACAGCTCCTCGTGGGAGATGGACGTGCCGGTGTAGGCGTCCTCGCCGATGCCGTCGGAGCTGGAAATGTAGTCCTTCAGGTTGGGGATATCCTCCTCGATTTCCCTGGACTGCGTCACGACTTCCTTCAGCGAGACGCCGGTGACGTAGATGTCGCCGAGCACACTGTCGGCATTGTTGCCGTTATCGGAGCCCTGCTCCATGATACGGATTTTCAGCTCCGTCGCCTCCCCGTCAAACGCAGGCCTGAAGGTCCCGGAAAAGTATGTCCACTCACCCGGCACAACAGCCTTGATACTGCTGCTGTCCAGAACGCCGGAGCTGTAAGAGCCCCACCAGTATTCTGTTGTACCTGCTTTTGCACAGGGGTTGAAGGAGACCATTCTGTGATCTGCGTCGGCGGACGCATAGTCTGTCTCATCCAGTTTGGCCCAGAAGGAATATTCGTAGGTGTGCCCGGACTGTATTTTCCCCAGCATGTCCTGGGCAAAACAGATATATCTGCCGCCATTGTCCTCGCTTGTGCCCTCCCTGCCGCTGATTACGCCGTAGGTGGTGATGCCGCTGTCGCCAATCGCCTCACCGTCGGAGACTGTGCCCGATGAGAGCGTCGCGGGATTCCACACCTGGTTTCGCCAGACATCAAGATTGTCTGCAGAGAAATTGCCGTTTACCACGAGTTCTTCGCCAAGCTCAGGCTGAGCTGCCAAATCGCCATCGTCTGCAGCGCCCAGCCTGAGGTCGTCAACGCAGAATGTGAGGCCGGAGCTGCCGCTGAGCTTGATCTGAATCTCCTCGTGGCCAGAGTTTTCGGGCATGGCGACCTCGCCGCTGATGAGGGTCCAGCCGTCTGCGTTTACATCGTTTGCGCTGTCATATGTCACCGCTCCGTTCTGGAAGGAGCCCCAGCTGCTGTCATGTGAATTGACCTCAAGGGATATCGTTCCGGTTCCGGTCTCCGCCCTGGCCCAGAAGGTGAACTCATAGGTCTTCCCGGGCAGGATTGTGGCTGCCAGATCAGCGGTGTTGAACTGCGCCGCGCCCTGATCGTCGTCAGGCGTCACCCTGATGTAGTAGCTGCCGCCTCCGGAAGCGGGCTTTGCATCATCCTCTCCGTATGTTACTGCGGCGATGCCGTCGCCGTCCCAGTCTCCGTCGGCCCACCAGTAGAATTTGCCGCTGCTGTCCAGGCCCTCAAAGTCCGTGTTGAAGCTGCCAAGGAGATTATCCGTGATCTCCCTGGCGTCCGTCTCCGGCTCCGCGGCAAGGGCTGACGCGGGCAGAAGGCCGCACAGCATCAGTCCTGCCAGCGCGAGAGCAACTGGCTTTCTAACCTTACTCATGATTGTCCCTCCCAGTTCAATAGTAGACCCACGGTCTCTGAACTTATTATATCATACAAAAATTTCACGATAAAACCGGCAAACTATAGGTAAAACCCCGGGAAATTATAGTATCTGGGCCTGATGCAGACGCAAAAAAACCGCGCCTCGGGTATCGAGGCGCGGACAGACTTCGCAATGTTCAGAAAATTCTGTGTTTCCGCCCAGGATCCAGCGTGCAGGTCCTCGCTTCGGAGCCGTACCTGAACGTCACACAAGCGGCTTTGGGCGAGCACGCGACACACTCCGTGAGCCGCCCGTCCCTCCACGATACGTCAAGCCTCACGCCGCCGACGCATGTAAGACCCGTCACGCGGCCCTCACTCCACCGGGCCGGCAGGGCTGGGAGAAGCTTCACGCACTCCTCGTCGCTCTGGACCAGCATCTGAGCGATGGCAGCCGTGGCGCCGAGATTGCCGTCGATCTGAAAGACGCGCCCGTCCCCGAGAGGGTGACAGTCCATCAGGTTCGGGAAGGTGGAGCTTCTCCAAAGCTCCTCCAGGTGCTCCAGAGCGCTATCCCCGTCGCCGAGTCTTGCGTAGAGGCCAGCTATCCACGCGCGGCTCCAGCCGGTGTGGCCGCCGCCGTTGGCAAGACGCAGCTCAAGCGTCCGCCGGGCCGCGCGGGCAAGCTCCGGCGTTCTGTCCAGGGTTATCTGATTGGAGGGAAAGAGGGCGTAGAGCTGCGAGATGTGCCGGTGGCCCGGTTCCGCCTCACCGTAGTCCTCCCGCCACTCCATGATCTGCCCGTGTGCGCCTGTCCTGATCCCAGGAAGACCAGTCAGGATCTCCCACGTTCTCTCTGTCCGTGCGTTCTCCCTTCCCAGGACTGCAGACGCCTTAAGATAATCCTCCATAAGATCCCGCAGTATCTCATTGTCCATGGTACAGCCCGCTCCGACGCACCCCGTGACGCCGTCCGGCAGGATATAGGTGTTCTCCGGGGAGATGGAGGGACAGGTCATCAGCTTCCCGTCCACCTCAACAAGAAAATCGTGAAAGAACAGCACGGCATCCTCCAGCACAGGGTACATCCTCTCCAGAAACGGTCCGTCCCCGGTATATTCGTAATGCCGCATGATGTGGGTGCAGAGCCACGCCCCGCCCATCACCCAATAGGTCGCCGGCACATAGATGTCCTGCGGCGCACAGTCCCCCCATATGTCCGTGTTGTGGTGGGCGGTGAAGCCACCGCAGCCGTACATCTCCCTCGCCACGCGCTTCCCGTTTTCCCACATGCGCATGAGATGGTCAAAAAGCGGGAGGTGGCACTCCGGGAGAGCGCAGCTCTCCGCCGGCCAGTAGTTCATCTCGGTGTTGATATTGATGGTGAACTTTGAATCCCAGGGCGGCGTCATGCTTTCGTTCCAGACGCCCTGGAGATTGGCGGGCAGACTGCCGGGCCGGCTGGAGGAGACGAGAAGATACCGCCCGTACTGAAAATAGAGCGCAGCGAAGGAAGACCCCTGCCCGGCCTTCCTTCGCTGCGCATCTATTGGCCGGGTGTCCTCCTCGCCCAAATCCAGGGATACCCGGCCCATGAGCTCCCGGAAGTCCTCAATATGGCGTCTTTTCACCTCCCCGTACCCCGCCAGGCAGGCGCAGTCCAGCCTTGAGCGCAAAGCCTCCCGGTGCTCCTTCTCGTAGAAAGAGGTCTCGCAGCCGAGATACAAGGTGAGCTCCTTTGCGCCGCGGATGACAAGGCTGTCGCCGAGGACGCAGGTCCTCCCGCCCTGGCTCTCCGCCCTGAGCGCCGCTGTCCACGCAACTCCCCCTTCGCCAAGGGAACCGTCCATGTAGATCGTGCGGTCATCAAGCTTCCCCGCGCGGTCAAAAAAACGCCCCCGCTCCAAACGGGCAATCAGGGAGATTGTGCTCTCCCCGGCGCTCATATGGATTGCGATCACGCCATGGGGATAAGAGGCAAAATATTCCTTCCTCAGCTCCCGCCCGCCTTCCCGGCAGAGCTCCGTCACCAGCCCGTTATCCAAATCAAGGTTACGCCGGTAACCTGCCCTGCCGCCGTCCGCGCCCACTGTATCATGCATCCGGTAATCGATCTCAATATCTCCCAGCGGCTGATAGGGGCGCTGGCTCTGAGGTGTGCCGGAGAAAGCGAGGCGCAGAAGCTCCTCAGCCTCCGGTATTTTTCCCTCCAGAATCAGGGAGCGCACGTGCGGCAGATTCTCCCGCGCGTCGGGGTTGATTCTGTCCACAGGCCCTCCGTACCATATGCTGTCCTGATTCAAGGCGACGCGCTCGTGCGCCATCCCTCCGAATATCATGGCCCCAAGACGCCCGTTCCCAATGGGAAGCGCCTCCTCCCATCTCTCCGCCGGCCGGTCAAACCAGATCGTTCCCATGCTCAAGCTCCTCTTCAAAACATTACACATCACTGTCTGCTTCTCCTGTACCGGGCGGGAGTACATCCCTTGATCTCGATGAATTTGGAGATGAAGTAGTCAATATCCCGGTAGCCAACTTCCTCAGCAATATCTCCTATCTTCTTATCTGTGTGGAGCAGGAGCCCGGCCGCCACGTTTATCCGGTGCAGGATCAGGTAATTCTTGAAGGACTGCCCGTACGCTTTCCTGAAGACCTGTCCAAGATAAGAGCTGTTTATGTAATACTTCCTGCCCAGATCCTGCAGCGTCAGATTTTCGGCGTAATTCTCCTTGACCTCGCGCTCAATGTCACGGAGGATACCCGACGGCTCACTCTGCCTCAGCTGTCCGAGGTAGTCAGCGTATTCGCAGGTGAAGCGGGACAAATGGCTTCGGCTCCCCCTGAGGAAGCCCTGCTCCATGGAGCCGGCGCTGATGAGCTGAATGATCTCCTCCTGGTCAGCCTCGCTGTCAAGGTTCGACGCCAGATGGACGAGCCGGAAAAGGAGATAGTGGAGATTCATGTTGATGTCACGCCGCTCCAGACCGCGCTTCTGCATCTCGTCAAACAGCTGCTGAACACGGCTCTCGATAAGTGTGTGCTCCCCGCGTTCAATGGCCTCGATGAGTGAATCCAGCTCCCGGCGCAGAAGCACAGCTCGCTCCTCCTTG
Source organism: uncultured Oscillospiraceae bacterium (assembly GCA_964411785.1). Taxonomy (GTDB): domain Bacteria; phylum Bacillota; class Clostridia; order Oscillospirales; family Oscillospiraceae; genus RUG626. The sequence goes on along the minus strand of CAYPMJ010000007.1, from coordinate 9,108 downwards.
TCCTGAAGCTCATGCTCATACCAGTAGATCGCCTTCTGGCTGCGGAATGCCACCAGGCTTTTCATAGCCACCGCGGTCTCATAGGACTGATCCACAAGCTCCAGATCCCGAACGCGCTTTCCCACAATGAATCGTATCTCCCGCTGGGTGGACGTGCTCAGAAGGCGGTGGAGCTGCTGAATGTACTGGGTCTCAGTGAGGTTCTTATCCTCAGCCATGTAATCGCAGAAGATGACGCCGACTGCGTAGTTAAGATGGTTGTGGGTTATCTCCAGGACACAGTGGCTGGCCTCCGCCTGCAGAATCTGACGGCAGTTCCGGTATACCTGCTCCCGCATGACGTCGGGGGCGGTCACGTCCTCATCCTCATTGCCATCGCCCACTATATCTATATCAATATACCTGACGCCCGGCGACAGGCGCATATGGGCGCGGATGTAATCCAGGTCATCCCCTGACGCCTTTCCGTAGAGCAGCACCAGAAGACGGCGGGCGAGATACGCCTGCTCATATTTCTGCCCCATCTCGGCGTCTTCCGAGACATTGCTGGTCTTACGCAAAATAGCATGCAGATCGTCCCGCTCGATGGGCTTTAACAGATAATCCATACATCCGTACCGCAGGGCCTGCTGCGCAAAGGCAAACTCGCTGTAGCCCGAGAGAATGACGAAGCTGGCGTCGGAGATATTCTCGCGCTTCACCGTCTCTAAAAGCTCAAGGCCCGTCATCACCGGCATCATCACGTCGGCGATGACCAGATCCACCCTGTTCTCCCTGAGATAGTCCAGAGCCTCCTGACCGTTCCGGCAGACGGCGGCTATGTCATAGCCCTCCGAATTCCAGTCAATGAGCACCTGAAGGCCCTGGGCTATGAATTCCTCGTCATCAACAAGCAGTACCTTAAGCATATCAGCGGCTCCTTTCTGCCTTGTCAAGCGGGATCCTTATGGTAAAGATGGCGCCGACACCCCTCTCACTCTCCACCGAGAAGCGCGCTGTGTCATCCGTCATCATCCGTATTCTCAGACACGCGTTGACGATCCCGACTCTGCCCTCTCCCTTCAGCATGTCTATGCAGGCAGAGTGCATACGCTCCGTAAGCGTATTTACCTCGTCCTCCTCCATGCCGCCTCCGGTGTCCTCCACCTCTGCAACAAGCTGGTCATCCTCGATGTTCACCCGGACAAAGATCCATCCGGGGCTTGTCTTGCTCTCTATGCCGTGGACGCATGCATTCTCAACGAACGTGGTCATGGTCAGCTTGGGGATAAGAATATCCCAGCACTCCCGGTCGGCCTCCACCCGGTAACTGAGCCTGTCGCCAAAACGGTACTTCTGCAGAGCCAGATACGCCTCCACAAAATCCAGCTCCTTCCTCACGGTGTTCCGGTCATTGGACCAGTCCACGTTCTGCCGCTCCATAATGGCCAGCTTCTCCACCATATCCGCTGTCTCATGCTCGTCCTTCAGGATGCTGTGCATCCGTATGCTCTCAAGGGCATTGAAGAGAAAATGGGGATTTATCTGGCTCTGGAGGGCCAGAAGCTCTGCGCTCTGGCGGGCGATGTCCATCTCCTGCTCCCTGATGCGGTTGCGATAGACCTGATTGATAAGGTCGTTCATGCGGGCGGCCATGCGGTTGTAGTTGTCCATGAGTCCGCCGATCTCATCCTCGCCGTTGTCACCGGGGATCAGGATCAGCTCCTCACTGTCCACCTTGTTGAACACTTCGCCCAACCTGAAGATGCGGCTGTTAATGGAGCGCTCGATCATGTTGAGAATAAATTGCGGTGAAAAGATGTTGAAAAACAGTAAAAGCGTGATGATAACAGCGTTGTCCTTCATCGCAGCAATCACATTGTTCGACGTGTAAAGCACCCGGATCGTCAGCGTCTCGCCGTAAAGCTCAAAATCCTCCTCATATCCCACCTTCCCGGAAACGGCAAAGTCTGTAAACCTCTCCGGCTGGTTGTTGGGGCCGTCGCTGTCTATGACCGTCCTGTCCCCCAGGCATACGTACACAGGGTATTCGTAATTCATGCTGGTGATGTTGAGGGCGAGGGAACTGTAGTACAGATCGATCTTGACAAACATCTCTGTTCTGTCGGCATCGGAAGCCGGGTTCATCTTTCTGAGCAGAGATACGTGCCTTCCGCCGTCGTCATCATATATGATAAGCTGCGTGTTCTCATCGCCCTCGGAATACAGTTCGAACCACTCCTCACCCCGCAGGTCGGCGACCTTGAAAAAGCCTCCGCCGTTGATGATCCCGTCGTTATCGGCACATATCGTGATCACGCTGTTGTCTATGCTGGTGATTCCCTTGAGTACCGATCCATTCATAAGCTGCCGGTACTGAACGTAGTAATCCTGGGGACTCTGAAATTCCGTAAGTAAAAATTCCCTGATGGAGCTGTCAAGATAGATGGTCCTGGCTATGACCGACGCCGCCTCGGCGGTGTTTGATATTGTGTACTCAACCGACCCGGCCACACCCGCCATCTCCCGCCTCTGTTCAGACTGCTCTGTACGGATGAGACTTATGGCGATAACCACGTCTGTCAGTATGATGGGCGCGAGAATGCAGAAATAGTAGAGATACCTGAGCTTTTTCCTGAGGCTCAGATCTATAAATTTCCTGTCGGACCTCTCTTTGACGTTCCGGATTACTTCTCTGACACATTTCACTTCCCTCTCACCCTGCCTCTGCTATATTATAAGTTGTATATGTCGATTGAATTGGCAAAGGATGCAAGGCTTTGCCCGCCACAGTGCAGCATTCGAGACACGGACGCAATTTCGCACGCTGCTTATAACATAATATACAATATTTTTCGACAGATGTCAACACTTTACCAGCAGGATAACGAAACGCGTAGGCTGCAGCAATGGGCCGCAGCGCCTTTAAGAAAGGCTAAACGGCGCCGAACCTTATCCGTCAGTCGAAGCAGACGATTCGGGCGGAATCTAACCGCTGCCTCAGAGCAGCTGCAGAGACAGCGGTTTAAAAGCTCCCATGCCGAATCATCAATGATTTCCGGGTAAAAAAACTGTAATTTGTCCCTTGCGGAAAAGCCGAAAGGCCCATATTATTAACATTACAGAGTTAATCTGATGTCAATGTGTCACCGGAACAATCTGAAGCGGGGTGTATATTCCATGCGCGGTATATTCAGTTTTGACAGTCCCTTGATGCGCTTCCTCAGTAAAATGGCGGATCTCATTATTTTGAATATTTTCTTCCTCGTGACCAGCATCCCGCTGGTCACCATCGGCGCGTCCCTGACAGCTATGCACTATGTGGCGCTCAGAATGGCAGGCGGGGAGGAGGGGACGATCTACAGGGACTACTTTCACTCCTTCAAGCAGAATTTCCGTCAGGCCACTGTCATATGGCTCATTCTGCTGGCCTTTACCCTCATATTAGCGTATGACATAAGCTCCGTATGGAGCGGAACCGGGTATATAAGCACGGCAGTAAAGGTGCTCAGCGTGGTGGCCTGCGCGGCGATGGCGATGATACTGCTCTACGTGTTCGCCATCCTCGCCAGGTTCAACAACACCGTCCGAGGTACCCTGAAAAACTCCGTGGCCCTGGCCCTCACCCATCCCGGCAGGACCGTATCCATGTTCATGCTGCCCTTCGCCGGCGCTGTCCTGACATTTTATACCCTGGAAACATTCCGCTGGGGGTTCCTGGCCTGGCTGGTCATCGGTTTTGCGGGAATCACCTTTCTTAACTCCTTTTCGCTCAAAAAGACCTTTGACGAGGCCATAGAGGCAAGCAAGGCATGTGAAGACACGGAGGAAGACGCTGAGGAGCCGGAAGAAAAATGAGCGGATTACGCAGTCTTTATCGGACATTCATAAGCCGCTTTTCCAAACGAGCAGCTTTCTCGACGCATTTTACCGCGTTTGAGCAAAGAAAACCGGCAGCCGGCAAATAGGGCAGCCGGCTGCCGTACAAAAAGAAGAGGTCACTTCTGTTTGACACGTACAATGCACTCAACGACCACATCGTCGATGGTGACTGTGAGATATGCTTTCCCGGCCTTCAGAGCCGTGATGGTGGCGGTGCGCCCTGTCTCATCGGAGGCGCTTGGCACCACATCAAAGATCTCGGTATTGCTGCTGGACCAGGTGGGTATGCTTGTGGCATCCTCGGGGGTGACGCGGAGAACGCAGACCTGATCGTCATTCGTCTTCAGCGTCATATCGTAGCGTTCCTTCGTGCTGCTGTCCTCAAACAGGAACTCGCTGCCATCATTTCTGGTGAGCTTGGCGCTCTTTGCCGGCGTCTCCTCGGGCTCATTCTGCGTGTCGTCGCCGCCCGGCTCACCGCCCACTTCCCCGTCTGTGTTACCATTATCACCGGAGCCGTCGTCATTCCCGGTGTCGTCCCCGGGAACCACGGTTATGTCGTTGGGATCGATTATGCCGCCGGGAGTACCGCTCTGGGAGATACCGTCGTCCCCCTCATCATCCTCATTATTCACAGTTACAAGCAGCACAACCACAGCTGCTATAAGTACAACCACCAGAAGCACGCCAATGACTATCTTCCAGGTGGCGTTGTCTGAATCGACAGCCCGTTTTCCTCTCTTATGACGTCTCGCGCCGCAAAACGGGCAGCGGCTTCGTAGACCGGAGAACAGCTTGTCGCAATTGCTGCATTTGGTTTGCGGAATCAACGCCATTGTATCAACCCTCCCTGAAGCACCTCTGGTCAGTTTTCATCTGCACTCGTCCCCATTCTACAACAGCCGCTCTGCTTTGTCAAGGACAGAAACGGGGAAAATCGTGGGGAAAATTCAAAAGCGGGCAGGAAAAGCCATAAAGGAGAAAGCAAACAGGCAAATTGACACCACGCAAAGCGGACACCGCTCATCTTATGCGTCTGCACTCAAGGTAGTAGCGCTTGTCCCTGGCATGGCCTATGGAGAATGACTTCTTGGGGAAGATGCCCTGGCAGGCGACGGACTCAAAGAACTCGCTTTTTTCCATGGCGGGCAGGAGAAAGCCTATACTGCCAGTCTCCCGCGTGAGACGGAGAAGCGCATCGCGGTCGTGGATGTAATCCATCGTCCCGTCCACCATCACAGCGTACTCCTCAAGAAAGCTCTGAAGGGAGTCCACCATATCCCCGAAGCTCCTGCCCCTGACAGGTAGCTTCTCGCGCACGCGCCCGTCGACCACACACTCAATTTCCCGGCCTCCCGGCACCACGAGCTTCTCCCTGAACACCTCAAGCAGCTTTTCAGGCTCCAGGTTGAACACTATGCGGTGAATGGGCTCAAAGCATACGCCGGGGTCGTAGACGTTGTTAAGCTCCACCAGGGCGTACCTGGCAGGGTGAACAGCGGCACACTCCGGAGTGAGGTTCTGCCGGAGCCTGTTCCACAGCTCCTTTGCTGCGGCAAGAGAGTGGTTCCCGTCGCCAACAATCATCTGAATATCCCGACCGGCCAGCTCCTCAAGGGCCTGGAGCGTCGGACCGGACTTATCGGGAGGGACCTGCCAGCCGCGGATTCTCCCGCCGCCCTCCATGAGCTCAAAGTCGTAGAGCTTCTCAAGTGAGTCGGTGCGCTTGTGAAGAGGCTCGATGACGCTCTTCTCCGCGTCGTCAATGAGGACCATGGCGTGGGGAAGCTCCAAAGGCGCACTCTCCCGGATGAGCATCCTGGCAGGGAGCCTCTCGGCGACAGTGCGCTCGCTGGCTCTGACCGGCGCGTCGGAGCCGGGTCTGTAGTCGTAGTACTCAAGGTCCAGTGCGCCCACAAGGCCCTTTCTCACCCCGCCCGAGACCTCCCGCTCCACGTACACGAAGGAGTCGCTCAGCGTCCTGAAGATATTGGACTCAAGGTAGTGCTCCATAACAGCGTTCGTATCCTGAGCGGCGTCCAGAGCGGAGCGGTCCTCAAGATACGCCTCGGGAAAGATCATGTGCATTGTGGAGAGCTTTCCCTCAGTCCTTAAGGACACTCTGTCCCAGTACTCCCGCTCCGAGGTGAACTGGTCACACGCCACAACGCTCCAGTCCTCCATGTCGGTGATGTCCGGAACAAGTATATCCGCAGGAACAAACGCTGATTTTCCCATTCTGAGATCCCCTTTCCGTTTTCACAAGGGCACAGACCGTACCGCAGAAAATCCCGGGCCTGAGGCTGAACAGCTCGCCCCATCTGCCCGGGCTGTGAAAGTCCACTTTCATAAGCCACCGCTATGATATCATAGAGACCGCAGGTTGTCAAGCTCCTGCAGCAAGAGCGCAGGAGGGGAGCTTTAAGATAACGAAGGACAGCCTTACGGCCTCGGGCCCAAAGTCTCCAAGGCCCGGCCTTAAGCTGCGGGGAACAAGACAAGCCCTTGTCTTGTGACTTATGCCCTCATCATTTATTTAGCCCCCGTCTAAGGCAAGACCTATCAATCTGTCTGTCTGGTCTGCCATGAACAGCGGAATGTTCAGCACATCATCATCCAGCTTTAAATTGTCCAGTGAGAAACGCACGCGGAGCCTGACTTTGTCAGAAAAGAGCTCCTTGAACTTCTTAAGGCTCTTACTGGTGGTGTTGGCCTCGGACTTGACCTCGACGGGGAAAATATCATTTTCCCGCTGAATGAGGAAATCTACCTCATATGGCGGGTTGTTCTGGCTCCAGTACCGGGGAACAACCTCAAACTGTGTAATCAGGGTCTGCAGCACAAAGTTCTCTGTCAGTGCGCCTCTGAACTCAGTGAACAGGCGGTTGCCCTCTCCGAAGGCGGTAGGAGCCAGCTGTGCCAGACGGCGGAGCAGCCCCACATCCACCAGATAAATCTTAAAGGCTGACAGGTCATCATATGCTGCCACGGGAAGGCCTGGAGCGGAGCTGCGATAGATTTTGTGTACCAGTCGTGCATCCACCAGCCATTGCAGAGCATCCTCGTATTCACGGGCTCTGGCTCCTTCTTTGACAACCTTATATATGAACTTCTTATTCTCCCTTGCCAGCTGGGACGGTATGGACCTCCAGATCATGGAGATTTTGGGAAACTCGCCAATATCGGGGTACTTAGCAAAGTCCCGCTCATAGGCTCCGATGATCCCGGACAGCGCTTCCTGCATGGCAGAGACGTCACGTGCTTCCGTCCACATCAGCACCGGTTCCGGCATACCCCCTGTGACATAGTACATCTTCAGCTTTTCGTAAAGAGGATTGAAGAAAGCAGCGGGAATCGGTTCGATGGCATCCACCATCTCCAGATATTCAGCAAGATTTGCGTCACCGTTGGCAATCAGAAATTCCGAGAAGGTCATTGGATCAATCTGCATGAAATTGACCTTGCCCACCGGGAATGACGAGGGCTTTGCCAGAGCAATGCCCAACAGCGAACCGGCACAGGCAACGTGGTACTGCGGAGCGTTCTCGCAAAAATATTTCATGGAGTTGATAACATTGGGACAATCCTGCACCTCATCAAAAATGATAAGAGTCCTTTCCGGCGCTATACTCTGACCGCTTGCAAGGATCAGATTCTGCAAAATCCGATTTACATCTTTGGTGGTCTCAAAAAACTGCCTTAATTCTTCGTTTTCGTCGAAGTTAAAGTAGGCCGTATTTTCATAATAACGTCTGCCGAACTCCTTCAGAATCCAGGTCTTGCCCACCTGACGCACGCCCTTCAGAATCAGCGGTTTGCGGTAGGGAGAATTCTTCCACTCCAGCAGCTTTTTTAAAATTACTCGTTCCATATCCCGCTCCTCACATTTTTATTGGGGTTTTAGTGGTGCGAAATCACATTTTTATTATATTCGAACGATGCAGAAAATACAACCCCAAAACACCAAAATCAAGCGGGAATTTAAGTCAGCGCCCCTCAAGGCTCCTTCGGAGCTTCTCAAGCGCTTTTTTCTCGATTCTTGACACATAGCTTCTGGAGATGCCGCAAACTTCGGCCGTTTCACGCTGAGTGAGTCTACGCCTCCCACCCAGGCCGTACCGGAGCTGGATGATCTCGCGCTCCAGGTCCGTGAGGACAGCGGCGACGCTCTTTTTAAGCTGTCCGCACAGCTCCTGATTGGCAAGCTCCTCAAGAATGTCGTCCTCCACGCACACCACATCCATCAGCGAGAGATTCCCGCCCTCCTCCTCGCAGTCCAGGGACTCTGACAGTGACACGTCGCCTGCCGTCTTCCTCTGACTTCGAAAATACATGAGTATTTCATTTTCAATGCACCGGCTTGTGTAAGTGGCGAGACGGACGCCTTTTTCCGGATTGTAGGTGGAAATTCCCTTGATGAGGCCTATGGTGCCGATGGATATGAGGTCGTCCTGGTCGCTGGTCTGGGTGTAGTATTTCTTTATGATGTGAGCCACAAGCCTCATGTTCCTCTCTATCAGCACGTTCCGGGCGTCTGTATCGCCGTTGGCGCAGCGCCTTACGTACTCCTGCTCCTCCTTTGCCGTCAGAGGCTTAGGGAAGGAGCCCCCCGCGCCGGTCACCCGGAGGAGCAGAAACGGACAGGAGAGCAGCGCAGCGAAGGTTATGGAAAGCATGATTAAGTCACCACCCGCTTTGTTTTTCGACAATTTAAGTCTATTTTGCCGGGTATGTCCTTATTACTGTTTTCTGCGCTGTAAAGCGCCCCCGCTTTTAAAAGCTCGGGGCTTATCTGCATTCACCGTCATCCGCACCTTCTGACATAGGCCGAGCCGCAGGAATCATTGTAAGCGGCGAAGAGCCCATCGCCTTTGAATGTAAGCTGCACTTTGCCCTTACGTATGCAGGAAATTGGAGCCTTGCATAAGATGCCGTTGACATAATATGCTGCCAGCACTATAATCTGAGACATGGAATATGGGAGCATTCACGATGCGCTGCACTTTCGCAGGCATGATAATGGGAATATTGCCGACAGACGGATCACAGGAGGCTGCGCATGAAAGATAAGCGCGATCGTCTGATATCTATGATATCTAAAATAAGAGAATATCTTCTTTTCCCTCTCCGGATTGACCGTGGGAGCACCGTGTGTATAATCCTGCTTCGGATTTTCAGCGCGATTCTTCCTTTCTCACAGGGGAGCATCACGGCCGGCTCTTATGTGAGTGTGGTGACAACCTCGGC